>MEKX01000051.1:0-1264 GCA_001767075.1 Acidobacteria bacterium RIFCSPLOWO2_12_FULL_54_10
CAATAAAGATTCCCGCAATCAACCTGGTGTAGCCGCAGGGTTGCCCCCTCCATCCCGCACGCTTTGACTATTCAATACCTCTCTGCCGAATGCTGTTGTCTATCCACCACCACAAATTTCACTTTTCCATCCAGAAGCCCCATCGGGGCGATAGAATTTAGCCCACGGCGTAAGCCGTGGGAAACGGTTTGGTTATAATCCCCCTACCTTGCTGCCGCAGGCCGGAGCGGAGCGTTAAGCGGAGTGAAGCTGCATTCTTTGCGCGGCGACCATCGGGAGCCGTGCACATGCCCGCCACGCAGTGGCCTTCCTCTCTGCCGAAGGCCTGTGTCTATTCACCGCCAGTTATTTCAATATTCCGTTAATAAGCCCCATCGGGGCGGCAGAATTTAGCCCACTGCGCAAGCTGTGGGAATCGTAATGCTAAAAAATCCCTTCCTCACTGTCCTGAGCGTAGTCGAAGGGCCGGAGCGGAGGCTTGCCCGCAGCGGCGCTATTTTTCTTCTTCAATCGCTTCGTACCGTGCAATGCTACAATATGTCAGAGTCAAAAGGATCACCATGACCAAGCAAAATAAAGTCATCCACAGCGACCCCGAAATTCTTGGGGGCACGCCGGTCTTCGTCGGCACCCGCGTTCCCGTACAGAATTTAATCGATTGTCTGGAAGCCGGCGATAGTCTGGAAGATTTCCTGGCATCCTTCCCATCGGTGACCCGCGAACAAGCGGTGGCCGCACTCGAAATCGCCCGCGAGGCTCTCGTATCCAGTGCGCATACTTCTCGATGAATGTTTACCCCGTGAACTTGCCTTCGAATTATCGAGCCACGAGGTCAGTATGGTTCAACAAGCAGGTTGGAGCGGTCTCAAAAATGGTCAGTTGTTGAAGAATGCATCTGCCAGCTTCGAAGTCTTTATTACTATCGATCAACTCATTGAACATCAGCAAGAAATCCCGATACCACTTGCGGTGATTACAATCCGCGCTCGATCAAATCGCATCCAGGATATAAAACCGCTCGTGCCAGCCCTGCTTCATGCATTGAAGGTGGCCAAGCCCGGCAAGTCAACATCCGTCGGGCGCGCCACGCGAAAATAAAATCATTCGCTACTGCCGTAGGCTGGAGCGGAGGCTTGCCCGCAGCGGCTCTCGTTCATTCTGACTCCTGTCTTCTGTCTCCTGACTGCTTCGTGTCCTTCCTTGCTGCCGCAGGCTGGAACGTAGCGACTAGCGGAGTGGATATGCGTTCCTCGCGAGGCGACCA
>MEKX01000051.1:1286-31702 GCA_001767075.1 Acidobacteria bacterium RIFCSPLOWO2_12_FULL_54_10
CCACGGAGTGGCTTCCCACTTCCCGCGTTCTATGTTACTTTGTGTTTTCCGAACACATCATGGACCAACAGCCGCACAACGTTCATCTGGAATCCTACGAAGGTCCCCTCGACCTCCTGCTCGACCTCATTCGCAAGCAGGAAATCAACATCTACGACATCCCCATCGCCAAGATCACGGGCCAATACCTGGAATATGTCGAGCGCAACCTCGAGCGCCTGGACACCGAAGCCGCCGGAGAATTTCTGCTCATGGCGTCCACGCTCATCCACATCAAGTCGCGCATGTTGCTGCCGCCCGACCCCTCCGCCAAACCGGGAGAGGAGGACGACCCGCGCAACGAGCTGGTTAACCAACTGCTCGAGCACGAGAAATTCCGCCAGGCCGCGCAAATGCTGCACCAAAAGCAGGTCGTCCACAGCGCCATGTACTCTTCGCCGGGCATGGACGAGTTCGTGGATTCTGAAACGGAGCCGGACCTTGCCGTGACACTCTTTGATCTAGTCAAGGTTTTCCAGCAGA
Source organism: Acidobacteria bacterium RIFCSPLOWO2_12_FULL_54_10 (assembly GCA_001767075.1). GTDB lineage: Bacteria > Acidobacteriota > Terriglobia > 2-12-FULL-54-10 > 2-12-FULL-54-10 > 2-12-FULL-54-10. The sequence goes on from MEKX01000051.1 coordinate 1,809, forward strand.
TTCTGGAGCGCGCCAAAGAGCGCCCCATCCTCTCGGTGGAGGAAGAAAAAGTCAGCGTCGCCGAAATGATGCAAAACATCTGCCGCCTGCTCGCCGCCCGCGCCGAAGCGTTGCCGCTCAACGAAATCGTCGAATCGCTGCGCTCGCGCGATGCGCTGATCGCCACCTTCCTTGCATTGCTCGAACTGGTTCGCTTGCAGGCTGTCGCAGCCCGTCAGAAAGAGTTGTTCGGAGATATTATTTTGAAAAAGCACGAGAAGTTCGGCGATGTCTACGCCGATTTGCAACGCGGAGTCGAAGAGAGTTACCGTTGATGGGTTAGCGAACGGACACGATGGACAACCTGAAAATCAACCCGGAACAGGAATCCTCCCGCAACGAATTGAAAGCTGCGGTCGAGGCCATCGTGTACGTCGCCGATGAGCCAGTCACGCCGGATCAGATCGCCGCTTCGATGGAAGGCGTCGACCGCCAGCAAATTATTGAAGCATTGCAGCAATTGCAGCGTGAGTATCAGCACAAGGATCGCGGCATTGAAATCGTCGAAGTCGCTGGCGGCTACAAAATGTTCACCAAGGCCGAGCATCACGAGGTCGTGCGGACATTCGTCAAGAACCTCACGCCTCCGCTGAAGCTCTCGATGGCGGCTCTGGAAACTCTCGCCACCATCGCTTACCGCCAGCCGATCACGCTGCCGGAGATTCAGCAGATTCGCGGCGTCAACGCCAGCGGCACGGTCAAAACTTTGCTCGACCGAAAATTGGTGACCACCGCCGGACGCAAAGACGTCATCGGTCGTCCCATCCTTTACAAGACCACCAAGGAATTTTTGGTGCAGTTCGGTTTGAATAACGTTCACGAGTTGCCGAGCATCCAGGAATTCGAGGAATTGGCCCGTTCGATTGTCGTCGAAACACCTACAGAACCCTCTGCCGATCCCACTCCCGGCCTTGAGTTTCCCGCAACCGAAGGGAACGAAGGAACCGAGGGAATGGTTGGAACCGAGAGAACCGAGGGAACCGAGCCGGATTACCCGCCCTCCAGCGGCTCCGAGAACCGCTAAACCATGACTCTCGAACGTCTTCAAAAAATCATTGGCCGTTCCGGGCTTGCCTCCCGCCGCCACGCCGAAGAGTTGATCGTCAGCGGTCGTGTCACCGTTGATGGAAAAGTCATCCGCGAATTGGGCAGCAAAGCCGATGATGCCGCGTCGCAGATTCGCGTTGACGGTAAACTCATCCGCCCTCCGAAACATCTTCTCTATATTGCGATGAACAAGCCTCGCGAGTGCGTCACCACGCGCTCTGATCCGGAGCATCGCCAAACCGTGATGGACCTGCTGCGCGGCGTTCCTGAGAGAGTTTATCCAGTTGGGCGGCTCGATTATCACAGTGAAGGATTGTTATTGCTGACCAACGACGGCGACTTTGCAAACAGTATCGCGAATTCATCCATCGGCGTTCCGAAAACGTATTGGGTAAAAGTGTCCGGCGTGCCTGATGAGAAAAAACTCGAGCGCCTTCGCGCCGGAATCCGGCTCGGCAGAATCCGCACCCGCCCGGCGCGCATCAAATTATTGTCGAAGGTGGGAAGAAAACTTCCGCCGCAAAGCCGGGAGGAATCCGCGAACCCTTGGTATGAGGTGGTTTTGCAAGAAGGCAAACAAAATCAAATCCGGCGCATGTTTGAAAGCGTTGGCAATCCCGTGCGCAAACTCAAAAGAGTCAGCATCGGCTCGCTGTCCCTGGGCAAACTCGCTCCCGGAGCATCGCGCCTATTAACCCAGGTGGAAGTGCGCAACCTGATCAAGGAATCATCCTCGCATGAATGACATGGAGTTGATCTTCAGAGAATCGCATACCGTGGCTGTAGTTGGCATGTCCAGCAACCCCACCCGCCCCAGCTATCGCATATCGCTGTATCTAAAAGAGGTCGGCTACCGTATAATCCCCGTTAATCCGAATGAAAGAGAGGTTCATGGATTAAAAGCTTATTCATCACTCGAAGAAATTCCCGAGAAGATTGATCTGGTCGTAATATTCAGGCGATCCGAGTTCGTGCCGCCTATTATTGAATCGGCCATTCGAGTAGGCGCCAAAGCTGTTTGGATGGTGGAGGGCGTTAGCCACCCGCAAGCTGCGCAAAAAGCTCGTGAAGCCGGCCTGAAAGTTGTGATGGACCGGTGCATTTTCGTGGAACATCACCGCTGGGCTGCGGAGCAAAAGAATACTAGCATCGTTTCATAACTCGCGACCTACCCAAACGACTTCCCCCCTCACAATCGACAGAATATCCACTTTTGACAGCGATACCTCTGCAGGTCCGCCTTCATAAGAGCGAGTATTTTCCGGAACGAGCAACACGGAACCACCGGCGAGTCCACAGTGTCTGAGACCAGAGCCATCCTCGAATGAAACCGCGTAAATCCGATTCAATAGCGGCGCCTTGCGTTTTGCCGGATTCGTATCAAGCAACACCAAATCCAGCGGCTGAATCGCAGGGATCATGGCTTCCTCTCGTGGTCCGACGGAAATCAGGACCGGCCGATGGAATACACTTATGAAATTTCTCAGGAATGCGCGGTATCCTCCGATTTTGCCTTCCACAGGGAAAGGCTGTCCGGGACCGAGCTTGCCTTTCAGCATAGGCACGTCCGTGTAATCGCTATCGGAATAATCCAGGCGGGGAGCGCGACGTATAATCTCTTCAACGGAAATTAAATCCTCCACCTCCACTTTCAAGTAACGCATTAACAGACTCAATGTGGTAAGACGAAAATTCCCCTGGCCATGCAGAAAACGACTCACATGAGCCTGCTCGATATTGAGGGCATCTGCTACTTGCTTTTGAGTTGCACCAAGAGCAATGCGCTCTTTGAGCAGCTTCCTGATTTCTTCTTGAAGCAAGAGAATATCCATAATTATATCCGCACGAATAAATACACATATACTTTACACCTAATATATAGCTTGACAATATGTAATTAAGTTATATACCTTATGAACAATATAATGTGCTGTGTATTGTTTTACAGTTATATTGGAATTGAATGATAGCGGAGGAGATATGACTCTTACGAATTCCGAGATGGAAGCGAAATTGAGTGCTTTGGAAGATAGAATTGTTTTTCTTTCCGAACAGTTAGAACGTCTGGAAGATTACATAGAAAAGGAAGTCTATCACAAGTGGCAATTGGAGAAATCTCAAGGGAGCTCAGGTTATGCGAAAAGCTCTTGAATGCTCAGAAAGCAATCTGCAATTCGCCTCCCTGAAATTATCGTAATGGTATTCTAGCCTCTTTCGATGCTAAGAAAACTCCTCGGCGGGAATAACTCCGAGGACGCCAGGGGATTGTTCTACGATGCGGCCAGCCGCTACATTCGGGTCATGGTCAAATATGCAAATCCATTTTCCCCTAACTGCCTGAGGCAAAATACGTCGCTTGGTGGCCAGCGTTTCGACTGGATAAAGGTCAAATGCCATTATCCACGGGTAAGGCACATGGTGTACAGTCGGGATCAAGTCTCCCAAGAATGCTATTTTTTGTTCACCCGCCCGAATCAAGACAGCTTGCGTATAAGGGGAGTGCCCTGGCACAGGGAATATTTCGATACCTGGAATAACCGATTTTTCTCCTTCGATTAGTTCCCAATGCGGTTCATCAAGAGGCAAGAAATCGTCTGGTGCGAAACTGGCTTGGTCGCGCTGTGATTCATACTGTCGAGCGCGCTCCCACTCTCCACGCTGTGACCAATACCGTGCGTTTGGAAACCCAGGTATCAGAATATTGCCGTCTCGCACTGTATTCCATCCGGCATGGTCAAAATGAAGATGGCAATTGATCACATCGGTAACGTCTCCTGGCCGGACTCCGTGCGATAGAAGATTATCCATTAGCGTACTCGGTTGTTCTATGGCGTATCGGTCGCGGAATTTATCGTTGAATTTGTTTCCCTGTCCCGTATCGATGAGGATCGTGCGGTTTCCAGTTCTCACCAAAAGTGTTCGAGCCACGAGTTGGATGCGATTACGCTCGTCCGCCGGGATTTTTTTCTCCCACAGAGTTTTCGGGACGATGCCAAACATGGAACCGCCATCTAACCGGAAACTGCCATCCAGAATCGGTGTGATCTCAATGTCTTTGAACAGCATGAAACCCCTCGTTCTATGGATTCCTACTATTATTTCTTTCGTAAAGCGGCAATATTGGCGTGAATCACTTCCAGGGCACCCGGCGCTCGAGCCGACAGCCACTTCTCATGTTTATCGGCTAACAATTCAATGTTTCGCAAATAGAGCGGATTCTTGCGTGTTACGCGCATTTCCTGAACTACATTTCGCATTCGAAGCCAGACAAGCAAGCTTTCGGTTGTGTTCTCAAAATAGAAATCCTCATCCAACATGCCGCGGTTAACAATGGAAGCAACCATATCCCAATAAGTGGCCACCATGCGGAAGAAAGCATTATTTTCGCTGCCCACTGGACAAAGTGCCGCGAATTCCGCGCTGGTGTCTGCCACAAAACTTTTCAAAAACCACTCGCGCGCCCGGCGAAGTTTCTCTTCGCGTCGCAATTCGTAGATTTGCAGCAATAGCTGAGCATTATGCGGCTCAAGACGAATCATAATTCTGAACCTCCCATTTACAAATAATTATGAGGATATTCCCGAAGACGACTCATTGCTGATTAATTGCCCAGGCGACTTTCAGTTGTAATGCTTGCGGCTCCGCCCAGGTAAGGCCGCAACGCTTCCGGAATGATCACGCTGCCATCGTGCTGTTGATAGTTTTCTACCACGGCCATCCATGTGCGACCGATCGCAAGACCACTGCCGTTCAGCGTATGTACGAATTCGGATTTACCCTTTCCTCCCGTACGAAAGCGAATATTTGCTCGCCGTGCCTGGAAACTCTCGAAGTTGCTGCAAGAGGAGATTTCTCGGTAGCTCTCCTGGCTGGGCAGCCACACTTCCAAGTCATAGGTTTTTGCCGAGCTAAAGCCCAAATCACCTGTGGAAAGCGCCATCACCCGATAGGGCAAATTCAGTTTTTGCAATATCGTTTCTGCGTTGCGCGTAAGAATTTCCAGTTCATCGTAAGACCTGTCCGGATGGCTGAATTTGACAAGCTCCACTTTCTGAAACTGATGTTGCCGGATGATGCCCCTGGTGTCCTTTCCGTATGAGCCGGCTTCACTGCGGAAGCACGGTGTATATGCCATCAGGCTGACAGGTAATTGATCCGAGTCAAGAACCTCGTCACGGAATAGATTTGTGACCGGAACTTCTGCCGTGGGGATCAGCCACCAGTCCGTGTTTTCCAGCCGGAACAAATCCCCGGCGAACTTAGGTAATTGCCCGGTCCCATGTAAGCTTGCGGAATTTACGATTGCGGGAGGAAGAACTTCCCTGTAGCCGTGTTCCCGTCCATGGACATCCAGCATGAAATTTGCAAGCGCCCGTTCCAGGCGGGCTCCAACATCCCAGTACACGGCAAACCGCGCTCCTGTAATCTTCGCGGCACGAGGAAAGTCCAGAATGCCGAGAGACTCACCGATTTCCCAGTGAGGGCGCGGGATAAACTTAAACTGCGTTGGCGACCCCCATTTACGCACTTCCTGATTTTCATCAGAGGATCTGCCAACAGGCACGCTATCGTGGGGGAGATTCGGAATATTTTCCAGACATTCGCGCAACTGACTATCCATTTCTTCAACAACATCGTCTAAACGTTTGATCTCCTCGGAAATTATCTTCATATCCTGGATACGGTCCGCCGCGTTTTGTCCCTGCTTTTTTAGCTGACCAATTTCCTCATTTGCTCGGTTCCGCGTATTTTTAAGTCCTTCGACCTCGGTCAACAGACGCCGTCGTTTCTCGTCGATTTGGCGAAACGAGTCCAGTTTGCCTGGCATACCTCGATCCAGCAGCTTTTTCTCCACAGTCGAGAAGTTTTCACGAACATAACCTAAGTCGAGCATTTAGTTATCTACCATTCCTCTTTTGATTCCTTCCGCAGGCTTAGCCCAAGCGGTTGATTGGAAGGAGCCGCCTCTGGATAAAACAGTACTTTACAATAAATTTAGATGGCGTGGGTGTCATCTAATTTGCTGTTAGGTTTAAATTTGATATTTGCATCCATAGATTGCAGCCTGAGGATATTTTTGCTACAAATTATGAACCCTATTATTTTCAGATTGATTGGGTGAACTTTTCAAGTAGTTCTCTCGTATTAGTAGAATTATTTTGATTAAGGTTACTTACAGTGATTGAATATGATTTTCTGTATGATTAATTAGATGTCGATACAATATGATGAAAACAAATGAGATAATGCTTATGCTCGGTTTGTTCACATAATTATGATCAGTATATAGCTCATTATTTTGGCATCCATCTGACAGGATTTTATTTACTGAAATCAGTATGCAGGATATAATGAATATGGTGTTTCCCCCATATTTTATAGGGAAAGAGTAGCAAATACAACGATGCCTACATTAACTCGCGAAAAGAAGCCTCAGGTACCTCACCGCTCTGCCAGGTCCAGACAAAGAGTTTCCAGCAGCTCATTGCATGGGAATGCCGTAGCGGTTTCGGTGGACGAACGGCTGGTTGATCTCATAAAAAGATATCCGGCGCTAAGCGCTACATTGCAAACGTTGCTGATCGCAGGGAAGAAAAAGATCAGAGACATCCCAGCGCATGAACAAGAGAAATTGCTCCGAACTGTTTTCGCACTGAAAAAAGCAATGGGCCGCTAAGTGCTGCGCAATCTCACCTTAGCCAGCAAGCGCCAGCTACCATTCAAATTCCCCTCATTTACCGCAGGTTATGCTTTCCCTAAAGTTTTGCGGGACGAATTCTCTTTGACTAAGCAGAAGAATACCATCGCCTCTCCTTAGTATTTTGCGACTTAATAATGATATCTTGCATCTATAATGGTTAAGTGAGGGTGATATTAGAATGGGACTTTTAGACGTGCTAGATATAGGCAAACGAGGGGAAAATGGATCAAGTATCGCTCGTTGCAGCATTTAGCGCTGGATTAATTTCCTTTCTCTCACCCTGTGTGCTGCCGCTGGTGCCGGGTTACATTTCCATGCTTTCAGGCATGAGCGTAGACGAACTGAAAGCCGGAGAGGATTCTCGCCTCTACTCCAAAGTACTGCTGCATTCCATTCTCTTCATCCTTGGATTTTCTGTTGTGTTCATTAGTTTGGGGGCGTCAGCAACTTGGCTGGGCCAGGTTTTGTTATCGCGAATGTCGATTCTCTACAAAATCTCAGGAATAATCATCGTTATTTTCGGTCTTCACCTTACAGGGATACTGAAGATAGGATTCCTTTATAGAGATAAGCGATTTCATTCAGCGGGCAAACCGGCAACCGCGCCGGGGGCCTTTCTTATTGGTCTAGCGTTTGCGTTTGGCTGGACTCCCTGTATCGGTCCAATTCTTGCCGCTATTTTAGGCATTGCTGCCACAAAATCGAATGTGGGAGATGGGATATTCCTCCTGGGAGTATATTCCCTTGGGCTTGCGGTCCCATTTTTGCTGACCAGCTTGGGCGTGAACCATTTTCTGAAATTCTATCAGCGGTTCAGGGCGCATTTGCATCAGGTCGAGGTGTTTTCGGGTGTCATCTTGATCGTTCTTGGCGCAATGATATTCACAAACCAATTCACGCGCCTTGCAGGCTACCTATCGTTCCTGAACCGATTTGCGCTATAAGAACCTAAGGATGCCTTGTTTGTCGATCAGAATTCCGGTGAGGGAAATTAAAGATGAATCAGAAACTTCTCCTGATTGGACTTTCATTGCTAGTCTTCGCGGCAGTGATTGTGCAGTTCAGCAAGAAACCGTCAGAAACAATCGTTGCTCCTGGTGATCAGCCCGCTGAGGCTGAGGTCCCTTCCATTCGAGGCACGGTTGTTGCTGATTTTGAAATTGAAGATGTCAATGGTGCAAAGATTCGCCGGGCGGATTTGGTTGGAAAGGTCTTGCTGGTAAATTTCTGGGCTACTTGGTGCGCTCCGTGCTTAATTGAAATCCCTTGGTTCATTGAGTTTCAGGAAAAATACGGCCCCCAAGGTTTGCAAGTTATCGGTGTTTCACTCGACGATGACGACATCGATAAAGTAAAAACGTACATGCAAGAGCATAAAATGAATTATATCGTCGCCATGGGTGATGAGAAAATGACCGAAACCTTTAGCGGCGTGATTGGCTTGCCGACTACTTTTATCGTGGATCGTGACGGGAAATTTTATTCCCAGCATCGCGGACTTGTAAGCAAGGAAATCATCGAAACAGAACTGAAGCAGCTCCTCAATGCTCCCCAAGCCTCATTACAACGCCAGTTCAGCTTGCCGGAGCAGTCAGAATCTGCGCTGCTGCTTGCAGCCTCCGCACCGTTTTAGCCTTCCCTAGAGTCTCCATTACAGCAAACAAGCTCGGCGCTACGGCCTGTCCAGTCAGGGCAACGCGGGCAGCGTTAATGAGCAAGCCCGCTTTCACGCCCGATTTGTCCGCAAATGTTCGGAGCGCCTGCTCAGCGGTAGTCGCATCGAATGCGTCAATCCCGTCGATTTCGCCAGCTAATTGCGACAATAGTTCTGATAGCCTCTCATCCTTCCAGAACTTTTCTTTAGCCGCCATATCCAATGGAAAGTCATCGGCGAAAAAGGCTCGGGATGCACCCGTTAGATCATTCAATGACCTCATGCGCGGCTTGATCAATTCGAGCGTTTTCAGAAACCATTGTCTGCTTTCGCCTTCCCAATCGGGGTTCCAGCAACCTTGCTGAATAAATTTCTCTTTAGCCAAGGGTTCTAATTCCTCCGCAGTGAGAAGCTGCATGTACTGGGAATTGAACCATTCCAGCTTCTGGAGGTCGAAAACCGCGGAGCTTCGGCTGATGCCCTCCAGTGAATATGCTTCAATCAACTCGGGCGTTCGCATTAACTCCCGGTTATCTCCTGGCGACCAGCCGAGCAATGATAGAAAATTCCGCATCGCCTCAGCCAGGATGCCCATCTCTCGATAAGCCCCCGCAGCCGTTGCGCCGTGTCGTTTGCTAAGGCGGGAGCGGTCCGGTCCAAGAATCAGCGGCACGTGGGCAAACGCGGGCATGGGCGCATCGAGTGCCTGGAAAAGTAAAATATGCTTGGGCGTATTCGAGAGATGGTCCGCCCCGCGAATGACATGGCTGATGTGCATGTCGATATCATCTACGACGACGCTCAAATGAAACGTTGGCAAGCCATCAGAGCGAATCAGCACGAAGTCTTCAATTTGATCATGAGAAAACTCCACATCTCCGAACACAATATCTTGAAATTTTACTGCGCCCTCCTGAGGTACCCGGAAGCGCACAGCAAATGTCCTGCCTTCCGCATCCAGCCTCTGGTGATCTTGTGGAGACAGTGCGGTGCATCGACCATCATATTTCCATGGCTTGCCGGATTTCTCGGCTTGAAGCCGCAGTTCATTTAGTTCGCTCGGATGGCAATAGCAGCGGTAGGCAAAGCCCTTCTCTTGCAATTTCCGGGCGGCAGTCAGGTATAAATCTTTTCGCTGGGATTGAAAAAACGGACCTTCGTCCCAATTTAAGCCCAGCCACTGGAGGCTATCGAGGATCCCATCCACCATTTCCGTGCTGGAGCGTTCCGCATCGGTGTCTTCGATCCTCAATACAAACACACCTCCCACCTTGCGGGCGTAAAGCCAGTTAAAGAGCGCCGTGCGCGCTCCTCCAACATGCAAATAACCCGTGGGAGATGGAGCAAACCGGACTCGGACGGCGCTCAATGTAGAAACCTGAAAAGCATATTTGTGAAACACGATTATAACGCATTATAATAAGAGCTTTGTGATTCCAGTACTCATTCCCCCTGGCGGGAGGAGAGGCCCAGCAGCAATTCGGGCACGAAGGGTTTAATAATTAGCATGATTCAATCGATCCGAAATATTTGGAGCATACCTGAGCTTCGCAATCGTATTCTCTTTACCCTCGGGGGCTTGGCTATTTACCGGCTTGGGAGCCATATCCCCACTCCTGGAATCAACGCCGATCTGCTCCAGCAATTCTTTGAAGAGAACCGCGGCACTGTCTTCGGGTTTGTAGACATTTTCTCCGGCGGCAATTTCCGGCGGCTAACCGTCTTCGCCCTGGGCATCATGCCCTACATCACCGCTTCTATCATCTTGCAGTTGCTGACACCCGTGTGGCCTTATCTGGACCGGCTACAAAAGGAAGGCGAGATGGGGCGGCAAAAAATTACTACCTATACCCGCTATTTAACGGTATTGCTGAGCATGGTGCAATCGTTCGGCATCGCCTTGACGCTGCAACGCCAATCTTTCCAAGGAGCCAGTTTTGTAACCAATGCAGGCCCGTTGTTCCTGTTTACCACCGTGATCACTCTGACAACCGGTTCGGTATTTCTGATGTGGCTTGGAGAGCAGATTACGCAAAGAGGCGTCGGGGAGGGCATGTCCCTGCTCATTTTCTCTGGCATCGTTGTTGGATTGCCCGGAGGCATGGCCGAATTATATGAGCGGGTATTCGTTACTGGCCAGTGGAACATTTTCCAGTTGGTTGCTTTGCTGGTATTGATGCTGGCGGCTGTGGGCTTTATTGTGCTTGTGGAAAGAGGCGAGCGCAGGGTCAATGTGCAGTATGCCTCCCGCATGATGGGGCGGCGTGCTGTCGGCGGCCAGACCACTCATCTTCCCATTAAGGTCAACGCGGGCGGAGTGATGCCAGTCATTTTCGCGTCTTCGATTTTGACATTTCCGCAAACGTTTGCGCTGATGGGCCAGCAGTCTTCTCCCCGCTTGCAAGGCCTTTTCCAGGCTTTGGCGTGGGGTGAGCCTCTGTACACTTTGTTGTATGTAGCCGGCATTATCTTTTTTGCTTATTTTTATGTCTCCATCGTTTTTAATCCAAACGACATTGCCGATAACATCCGCAGGCAGGGCGGCTTTATCCCTGGCATCCGGCCCGGCAAGAATACTTCAGAGCATTTGAACACAATCCTGACGCGGCTGACGCTCGTCGGCGGATGTTATCTCGCCCTTGTTTCTCTCGTGCCAGAATGGATGATCGCCGGCATTCACTTGCATCACCTTCCCTGGGTAGGCGGTTGGATCGATGAAAACTTCCCGCGCGCGTTCCTGGATGGCCTTGGGGTTAGTTTCTACTTTGGCGGAACTTCTTTGCTGATCGTTGTGGGCGTGGCGATGGACACCGTCAGCAAGATAGAAGCTCATTTGGTCATGCGACATTATGAAGGAATCGCCCCTGGTGCAGGCCGGATTCGCGGGCGTCGGGGATAGTCTCTGGTTTGATTCGCGGAATCGATCGTTACGGATTATCCGGCAAATTCGAGCGGTCGATTACACTCCGTCAAGCCCATTTCCTGTGCCATTTGATAGAAAAGGGATAGACCTTTCAAGTTTTCTTCTCCCAATATGAAATCGATGTTTTTCGTCAGGTAATCGTAAATTAACTGAGTAGGTAAGCCTGTTCGTCGCGATTCCTGTTGCGTGATCTCTTCCAGATGTTCCCAAGCATAGTTCTTGGCACGTAAAAATATTTCCACTATTTCCTGCGTTGCCGCATCTTCGCGCACAGCCCAGAAGGCAAAAACAAAGGGCAGGCCTGTCATTTTCCGCCATTCCTCGGCGAGATCATAGACGAACAAACCCGGGAAATCAGATGCCAATGCCGGATCGCCGATTAACAATGCAGCGTCATAGGCGCCCAGCATTTTTTTGAGGTCTGGTTGTGACGTTCCCAAGCTGGGAAAGACGTTGTATTGGCGCTGCAGCAGGAGCTGAACCAGGCAGGCGGATGTTCGCGATGAGACATCCAGAGCAAGACTTTTAATTTTATCAATAGGACATTGCGATATCAGCAGCACGCTCCGAACCGGTCCAGACGATGAAATGGAAAGCCCCGGAACGATGCGCAGTTCTTCGATCCGTTGATACTCTATCGACGGTATGATCCCGGCATCGGCAGTGCCACGCATGAGCGCATCAGAACACTGCGACGGCACCATATATTGCACGTCGAAGCGATCTTTATCCGGGCCGTGCACCAGTCCCCACACCAGCGGGACTGAGTTCAGATAGGAAACGGCGGCGACGCGAATCGGGGGAGAGCTCATGCAGAATGTACAAGCGATTCTGTGGCGGGTGGCAACACATCCATAAAGGATGATACAGAAAATATTGCGTTGCCGATTCCCGGCGGACCGTAGCCGGGCGGTGAGGATAGTCGATGTCGCTGCATGGTATCCCGATAAATTTGTAACAGCGACAAATGGTATTCCAGCGGGGCTGGTTCCTGCGAACCCAAATTGCTCAGCGGCTCCGGGCACCAGGTGGTAAAGCGCGGCGTGATCCCGTGCGACATAAAGAAATCCAGCCCCTCTGCAGTAGACCGAATAGCCTCTTCTACAGTTTCAAAACCGTATGGCCGGGACATCTCAATACCGGCGACGAAATTCGGAATCACACAGGAAGGTCCGAAAACCTTTGCGGCATCCAGAATCCTGTCGATCCACAATTGACGGCCTATGTATTGATTTTTCCCTGGGCACAACAGTTCGAACAACCGTTTGTCCCACACTTCATAATTCGGATGATAAATCCTGATTCCGGCATCCCGGAATTTTATCAAGTCCTCAGTCGGTAGCGCTTGGACAACAATCTTCCCGATCCATTTATGTGGGAATCGCTTCTCGATGGCCTCTGCATACTCAAGGTAAAAATCCGCTTCGGTCTTGCCCCGTAAAGTGGATGTGACGCTCCCGCCGGTCAGTGTATACGCCTGGCTGCGATGATCGGAAGCAGCGATGATTTCCAGTGCGTCAAGAATTTCATCGACAGATTTAACTGTGGTGTAGGGCAGGCCTGCATCTCGTTGCTGGTCGAAGTTGGCGTTGATATCGCAAAAACGGCATTCCTGGTCTCCTCCAATATACTGGCAGCGGCGGAACACTGTCAGATAAATCAAGTAGCCCCACTCGATGCACGGAGCGATCTCTGTAATCGGTTTTCCGCCCGCCAGCGAACGACCGTAATAGGAAGGCTTAGGTGGCAATTTCGCCCGGCACAAGACCTCTCCGTCGAGCTTGATCAAATAACCGCTTTCGTCTTTGTTGAGCTGATAAGGTGAGGTAGGATTGAGCCGCACGGAAACGATGGTGCGCCGGAAATTCTGCGGGCCTCCTATGAGGGCGATTTCCTCCGGTGCTCGAAGGTTTTCGCTTTCGGCCATCTCCCGTATCGGGGTCCGGTCAAATGAAAAAATGAAATAGGATTTTTTCTGATAGTTGTCGGCTTCATTGCTGGCGGATTCCCAAGTGTTGCCCAAGGACACGCCCAGCCGGAGCATATCCTCTTTAACGATCACTTCCGGCGGCAGATCGTCAAACTGCTGGCGACACTGTTCCAGGTATCTCAATCGGTCGGATGACATAAATATCGTTTACTCTTCTACTATTGCGGTTCGGTCTGTTTCAGCCAGCCGATCTTGACTTCGCCGTCTTCCACCAATACTTCGTAGGCACTCACGGAGTGGCCTCCGGCATGGTCAGCCTGTCCGGTTCGAACATCAAATGTCCAGTTATGCCAGGGGCAGCTCACGACAAATCCGCTCAGCTTCCCTTCTCCCAGCGGCCCTCCCATATGCGGGCAAATGTAGTTGATCGCGTAGAAATTACCATCGACATGAAACAGTGCGATTGGTTTGTCACGCACTACAACATGCTTGCCCTTGCCCGGAGGATAATCTTCTACACGTCCAACAGCAATATACTTTGGCAAAAAAGCTCCTGCGGATTTGTCTCGTAAAAATTCCGAAATCGGATAGTACGCCCAATTCTATTGTGCCTTAGGAAAGTTCCCTGTAGCAGGTTTTTTATTGCCTGCCATTTGCAAAGAATGAGCGGCGATTACATAATTAATATCACTGCACTATTCATTGCAATACCAGCTTCGCCGCGCCATATAAGCCCGCATCGCCACCCAACTCCGAAGGAACTATCTTGGTGCTACCCTCGCGGTAAATATATGAGCGTTTCTGAGCTTCATCGAATATGGATGGCGAAAGCAAATCCCAGGCTGCTGCCGCGCCGCCTCCAATAACGTACAGCGGCAAATTGAGGGTGTTGATCAGACTGGCAATGCCAATGCCGAGATATCGCCCAGCGGATTGCAATATCTCTTGGCAAACAGCATCTCCTTGCTTCGCGTATCGGTAAACCAGATCGGAACTGATTTCTTCCGGCGTGGCGGCTAACTGCTTGAGCTTTGTGCTGTGCCCCTGTGCAAAGGCATCGCGGCCCTTCCGTGCGATTGCGCTGGCGGAAGCTTCGGTTTCCAGGCATCCCTGTCCCCCACAGGCGCAGCGGCTTCCGTTTTCAGCAACTACAATGTGTCCCAATTCGCCCGCCATCCCCAGAAATCCATGCCATATTTTTCCATTTAGAATGAGTCCGCCGCCGATGCCCGTGCCGAGAGTCAGCATGCACATGCTATCGTATCCCCGGCCTGCTCCCAGCCAACTCTCACCCAGTGCAGCTACGTTCGCATCATTATCCAGCAATACAGGCATTTTCAAGATCGATTCAATTTCATCCCGCACGGGATAATTGATCCAACCCGGAAGATTCGGCGATTCCCGCAAGACCCCTTTTTCGAGATATAGAATGCCTGGGACCCCAATCCCAATACCTGCCAATTCCCATTCCGACGATGCGTGATCTTTGACTTCCTTAATGCCGTCACATATGTCGCGAATTACCCTTGATGGACCTTCAGCACATCGCGTAGGCAGTGAAATCCTTTTGAGCATTTCACCGGAATCGGTGATGGTGGCGATGCGTAAATTCGTCCCGCCGAGATCCACCGCTATGGCTGCTTGCATCATCGCGAATTCCTTTCATTGGCATTTTTGGCAAGACCCTTGTCCTGCTGGCATCGAGGGCAGAAATGCGTGCCGCGACCGGCTACGATGATTCTGCGAATCTTTGTTCCACAGCTTAAACACGGCTCTCCGGTCCGTTGGTAGACATGGAGGTTGGCTTGGAAGCTGCCTCGTTTCCCCCATCCATCCACATAATCAGAGATTGATGTGCCGCATTTCGCAATGGCTTCACGCAAAGTATTCCGCAGGGCATTGTATAGAGCACGCGCTTGTTGTTGTTTGATGCTGCTTGCGAGCGTCCTGGGGTGAAGCCGTGCGCGAAACAATGATTCGTCGGCATAGATATTACCAATCCCTCGGAGAAACTTCTGATCGAGCAGGAGCGATTTCATCATGGTTTTACGGCGGCCTAAGCGGTCCAGAAAATCTTGAAACGAAATCTCCAAAGGATCGGGACCCAGCGAAAGACTATCTGTTTGCGAGTCGGTCAGCAACTGAAGCTGTCCAAATCGCCGGATGTCGTTGTAATGCAGCCAACGACCCGCTTGATCCAGATCCAGAATCATGTGTGTATGTCGATTGCGGGGTGATGCAGTATCTTCGAATGTCAGTTTTCCCGTCATACCAAGATGGACCGCGAACGAGAACGGGCTTGCTTCCTTGCCTCCCGATTTAAGACGAATCACAATATGCTTGCCATACCTAACTACGTCTTCAATCTTTGCTCCGTGCAGCTTCGCTGCAACTTTATTTGGCGCATCCCTCAATAATCGCCCCGATCTTTTGCGACCGTTTGCAAGCGCTCCGCAAAATTCTGCCTTGAGTATCGTTCGCCCCAAAAGGGTTGGCTTTAATGTTCGGACAACTGTTTCAACTTCGGGCAATTCAGGCATTTGGTTTTTCCTGAACAAGGGAACATCCGTGAACACAGCAATATTTTCGTAGGAGAGTCGAATATTTGTGATGCTTCAGGTCTGGATACGTTATTTAATTCTAGGAATCAAATTACTATCGTTCCGGCAATTAGCGGTGGCATTAACAATGAATGGCTATAATTCAGATTGCCACCAATATGTCCGAGCCTTCGATTTTAACTTCGTAGGTCACGACCTTCACGTTAGCGCTTTTGCCCACCGCGCCGGTTTTCACGTCAAATCGCCAGCCGTGCCAGGGGCACTCTATATTTTCACCGTCCAGAATTCCCTGCCCTAACGGACCGCCGCGGTGCGCGCACTGATTATCCAGTGCAAAACATTTGCCTGCTACATTGCAAATCGCAAGAGTCCGCCCGTTTATCCGGACTTCCTTAACTGAACCTGGTTGCAATTCAGACACGGAGGCTGCTTTTACGAATTCTGTCATTCGTTGACTCCATGTCCTATTGGATATATTAGACGGGATTCGCCGTTTGGGCGATCATGACCTGCTTGCGAAAATCCTCGATCATGGTTTCATCCAAGCGGACATGAGTGGGCCGCTTCGCCAAGGTCATTTGATCGATTTTGTCTTGCAGTTTCAGCAAGGCATAAAAAAGATTTTCCGGTCGCGGCGGGCAACCGGATACATAAACGTCCACGGGCACTATGCGATCGACGCCCTGCAATACAGCATAGGTGTTGAACGGTCCTCCCACGCTGGAGCAAGCTCCCATCGAGATCACCCATTTGGGATCTGGCATCTGGTCATAAACTTTTTTGAGCACTGGGGCCATTTTCAAAGTTACCGTGCCTGCTACAATCATCAGATCGGATTGCCGCGGACTGGGCCGGAAAACCTCTGCCCCAAATCGAGCAATATCAAAGCGTGATGTTGAGCTGGCTATCATCTCAATAGCGCAGCAAGCCAGTCCGAACGTCATGGGCCAAATGGCGGACTTGCGCGCCCAGTTAAAAACGTAATCCACCGTGGTAATGATGAAATTCTTCTCAAACTTGTTCTGAATGCTTTGAATGACCGCCATGATGCTCCCTCAATTGAGGCTTTTTACAGTACCGCCGCCAGCTTGCACATGAACATTTCAACGTAACCAATCATGTAAAGAATGTCAAGAAAACTTGTTAATTTCAAACTACGTGATCCCCAATGCAGCCTTTGTTATTCAGGCTATTGATGCCGCCTCATCATTGGGTTTAATTGTGGGTTTAATTTGAGGCTTCGAAAAGTCAAACTGAATTGTACTTCCTAAAAAACCGATACAGCTAATTCATACGAATAAATTCGTATTTATCAATCGTAGCCGCCACGCCAATGGATTTGTCGCCATTTTTCCGATCAATACGAACCACTCTGCCACGGCAGCGTACCCTGACCGCCTTGCCTTGCGTTATCTCGGGTGGAAGCGTCAGCTCCATTTGTATTTTTGAAGATAACTCTAAATCGTCAGAAAGCACAAGATAGACACCCCGTGCGCTCAAATCTTGGGTGATCGTATCTTCACTGAGGACACTTCCATCCTCTTTTTCAGACTCAATATGAATCGGCAGTGATACGCCGTAGCGCCTGTGCTTTCTTTTCTGTTCCATGACGCTTTGCAATATCACCTCTCGTAATAAATACAGAATACTATATTGTCTCAATACTGAATTCAATTATTAAAATTCCTAATGTGCATGTTCAGTTATCTCGCACCTCTGTTGACGTGTCGGAGTTGTTGACCCTGACCAAAGAAATGACCGCTATTGCCGTCTTTATGCAATCATTTCCGCTCGCGTCTCTGGTGTGTGCTCGGAATCCTCATGTCAGCGCGGTATTTCGCTACTGTCCTCCGGTTTACTGATATCCCCTGATTATTCAGTATGTTAGCTATCTCATCGTCCGTCATGGGATTATTCTTATCTTCCATTTCGATCATTTTCTTTACTTTTCGCTTGAGAATCAGCAGCGGCATCGATCCGCCTTCAGGTCCATCCACTGCTTCCGAAAAGAAATACCTTAACTCATACACCCCTTGCGGAGTATGGGCATACTTGCTGGCGACAGCACGGCTGACCGTCGATGGATGAACTCCAATTTCCTCAGCCACTTCTTTAATCATCATGGGTTTCAAGTAGTCCATGCCGAAATCCAGAAAATCACGCTGGCGTCTGATGATGGACTCGCAAACGCGGATGATGGTTTGCTTTCGTTGCTCGATATTTTTTATTAAGTGCAATGCGGATGTGTAGCGTTCCTTAACATAATTGCGGACTTCCTTCGTTGAGTTTCCATGGTCAAGCATTCGGCTATAAGCAGGATTCAAGCGGAGCTGCGGCAAATCATCTTCACTGACGACAACTGTGTAGCTTTCTCCCGATTTTACAATATAGACATCGGGTTCGATGACCTGTGGCTCTGACTTGTTATAGCGCCGGCCGGGAAACGGATCAAGAGCCTTTAGCACGCGCATGCTCTTGGCCACTTCCTCAACAGTGATTCCTAATCCCTTGGCGATTTCCTTAAACTGTTTTCGCTCCAACTGGTGCAAATAATCGCTCGCGATTTTCCAGGCGGATTTGCCCTCCAGTCCCAGAATCCGCAGCTGAATCAATATGCATTCGCGGAGATCGCGCGCGCCGACGCCGGGAGGATCGCAGTTGTGGACCAGCGCAAGGGCCTCTTGTAAGTTTTCCAGTCCAAAGTCGCTGCTGGCCGCTAATTCTTCCAGGGAATCCGATAAATAACCGTTTTCATCCAGGTTTCCCAGGATCATTTCCACTGCTTCTTGCTGCTTCACCGGCAATTGAGTCAAGGTCAATTGCCAGCTCAGGTGGTCCACAAGATTGACTGGGTTGGAGAGGAAATTTTCGAACGACGGCAGCTCGACAATTTCTGCCGGTGGTGGCCGGTAGCCGGGGTCGAGGTACTCCTCAAAGAATGTGCCGAAATCAATTTCCTCAAACGGATCTGCTTCCCCGGATGCTTCCAGCACCTGCGAATCCGCGGGCGGTGTTTCTCTCTCTAAAATTTCCTTCAATTCTTCTATAGTTGCTGACCCGTCATCCAAAGCATCATCAAGGACCGGATTCTCCATGATTTCCTGCGCAATCATTTCTTTAAGCTCAAGCTTGTTGAGAGCCAGCACTGTGACCATCTGCACAAGGCTTGGCGTCAATATCTGTCGTTGCGAAACTTTTAAATGGAGCCGCTGTTGGATCGAGCTCATTTCTGTAAATGCTCCACTGCAAACGCTTCCCCTAGATACACGCGCTTTACTTCCGGGTCCGTTCCCAATTCATATGGGGTGCCGCTGCGGAAGATTCTGCCGTTATTAATAATATAAGCCCGGTCGGTCACTCGCAATGTTTCCCGGACATTATGATCCGTAATGAGCACGCCGATGCCAGAACTCTTTAGATTAAAGACCAGTTGCTGGATATCCATGACGGCAATTGGATCGATTCCTGAAAACGGTTCGTCCAGCAAGATGAAATGCGGTGAAATGACCAGGGATCTCGCTATTTCCACCCTGCGCCGCTCACCTCCAGAGAGCGAGTGTCCCAGGTTATAGCGAACAGCAGCAAGACCAAACTGCTCGATCAATGCCTCCAAGCGCTCTCTTCTCTCGTTAGAGGGCAATGATAGCGTTTCCAGTATCGCCAACAAATTTTCTTCTACGGAAAGCTTGCGAAAAATGGATGGTTCCTGCGGCAAGTAGCTAATGCCGATGCGTGCTCTTTGATACATCGGCATTCGAGTGATTTCAACCCCGTCCAGCAACACCTTGCCCGAATCCGCCGATACCAAGCCGACAATAATCGAAAAAGTGGTGGTCTTCCCGGCTCCGTTCGGTCCCAGCAATCCCACAACTTCGCCACGGCGAATTTCCAGGCACACATCGTCAACAATCTTTCTGCCTCGGTAAGATTTCGTAAGATCGTTGATTTGCAGCATGTTATTTTGTGATCGGGAACGATTTGCTCAGATCGCCGGATGAAACCCAGCGCGAGCTATTGACAAACCCTCCACGGAACCGTTCTTGCTCTATCGGGGAACCTGCCGGCGGGTTTCTGCTGGAAGTCCAGCCCTTCCATCCACCGCAATGCTATCATTGCCATATTGGTAAGTCAATTTGCTGCCTTGCGTGCTTCCCGATTGGGGATCGTGCACCAGCGCTGGGTCGCCAGCGATCCGGACTGTCCTCTCCTGCGGCAGGATTTCTGCCTCTGTACCAGTCGCTTTCCTTCCCTCCTGATCGATTTGAACTTCGCCTGTAACGACTATGCGGTTGATGATTGATTCTCTGCTCGAATTCCCTTCAATCTTTCCAGTCCACCCGCGGGCGAGGAATATTTGCATATCATTTCCCGTTAGATCAACCGTCGGACTTTTCATTTTCACCTTGCCCCAGTAGTGGGCGTTGCGGTCTTCGGCCCGGTAAAGAAATGTATTGGATCGGATCACTACAGGACCTTTCATGTCCTGCTGCATTCCGGTTTCCTGAGTGATGAGACTATACACATTACCGGCAGCTAGAATTTGTTCCTGCTTTTGATCAATGTCCAGGCGATCCGCTTCTAGCAGATTATCTCCCTGCCACAATCTAGGCCTGCCCGTGTAAGAGGCCTTGCCCGTTGCAGCATGATATTCCAGTTCGCTCGCTACCACATGAACAGCTTGTTGTTCGGATGATTTTGCAGATGCGGTTGGGGAATAAGTCGAAATGACATCGCCAACTGCGGTCAACTTTCCAACGCCTCCCAGCCAGGAAATACTCTTGGCCTCGATGTTTCCAGTCGCGTTCCATACCTTCGCAGCGCCTATTAATTCCGCTCGATTGCCAACTGCGTAGAATTCCGCGCGATCTGCTCTGGCTCGCTTTTCTTTGTCTTGATATTGAAAATTACCCCACTGAATCAATCGGTCAACTCCGCCTGTCGCGGCCGAATATTCCGCGCGGAATTGATCGCTCGTAGACTGTTGAACAGCACTGGGATCATTTCTCTCGCGAGCCTCCAATTGCACTCCGCCAGATCCAAGCATTTGTGATAATTGTCCATCCGGTCCAAAATCAATCTGGAAATTGGCTGCTTGGGCAATCCATTGCTGTTCTGATGGGCTAGCCGGAAGTAGTTCCAATCGGGAGGACGTTCTTGTCAATATCTGATGAATACTTTTCCCCCCACTCCCTAAGTCAATATCAATTTCATTGGCGGAAAGTATTTGACCTCCACTGCCGAATCTGGGAGCCGTTGCCGTAACCTGTTCAATAGATTTTTTGCCTGCTGAATTTCGCAATGTTATTTCAGCCGATCCGGAAGTTTCCAATCGTTGTATGGAACCGTCCAGCTTTGAAAATCTCAAAATCGCGCGCCCCGCCTCTCCCTGCAATGCTGAACTGCCGGTAGACGAATGCCAATTCACGGCATTCTCAGCGAGCAAGGTCCGAATTTTACCCTCCGCATCAAAATCTATTTTTCCATCCTGAGCTTTCATTTCGTAATCCTGCCCGTTTTCCGACGAATTAACCGTTACACCTCCGGTCAATTCAACCGCGCGGGCCTGCTTCTGATGATCGAAATAAATCTGGCTATCGCCAGCGACAAGCCGGTGTGTACCTAGCGATACGTTTACCGGTGCAAATAGTGCTATTTTGTCAGCGCCGGTTTGAATCACTAATTTCCCCGCCTGGAGATGAACAACTCCGCCCTGCGAATTTTCCGGTCCCTCACGCAGCGCAAACCGCACTTCGCTTTGCAGTGCCAGTTGTTGTGTCTGAGGATCATACACAGCGCCATGCGACTCCCCTTCCCCCTGTGGAAGTCGGAATTGCACGAGATTGTCCGTTGAAACCATGCCCGTGCTCTGCTCGAAAAGCAGCCCCGATGTAATCACGGATACTTGCGATGTTTGTTTCTGCTGCGGATCATCCAATGCGTCATCGCTATTCTTATCGGAAGATTCCTGTTCCGGTATGCCAAGTTCCATTTCGACTTTGCCGGAAATCCAAAGCTTGCCAGCCGATGGATCGAATTCGCATTCTTCGCTCCAAAGGCGATCTCGCCGTTTCCCGTCGCGGCCAAAAAGGAGTATGGAAACGCCTTCCAACTTTGCTTTGCCTGATTCCTTGAGATAAGAAACCCGCTTAGCCTCCACCGTGTACAGTGTTTGGTCGCCCAGGCTTTTGGAGAGTGAAAATGATTCGGTTTGTTGATTGACTTCCGGAGAAATCGGTTCGGCCCGTGGTATGGCTGCTGCGCGATTGCGCTTGCTCGTTAAATAGCTTCCTGCAGTGATCGCTAATATCGCGCAGAAGATGACTACAACAGCAACACGCAATCTCGTAATTGTGAAAATCCCAGCCATAATATATTCAAACTCACTATAGGTGTGGCCGGGGCAGGAGTCAATTCCTCTCTCATGCTAGCGATTGCATCAGCAGGCACTGCATCCTCTAGCACAGGCGCATGAGGTGCAGTAACAATTTTAGCGGCAGCAGAGTCCGGTTTTCTTCTTGTGCTAAGATTGTGAAAGTTCGCCATTTCCTTATCACGGGCCTGTAGCTCAGATGGATAGAGCAGCGGTTTCCTAAACCGGAGGTCGGCAGTTCGAATCTGCCCAGGCCCACCATTTTCTTTCAATAAGTTGGCGCTGGATCGACATCGTGCCTCTCCGGTTACTGTGGCGGAATTTGTGGATACCCCGCCCGTTGCTCCTTCATTTGGAAGATTTGCTCTGTGTTAAACCGCTCTAGCTTATCAACTTTAATCTACAGACTGCAATTCACGTTCGCTCTGCAAGCGGCTTCCTCGGCGCTCAGATAGACCCGGTGTCCGTCAGTGGTCAACTGGACGCGGTTAGCAAGCATTGAGCGCCAATGACTTTCCCCGAATTTCAGCTAGCCGCTCATTGCAGCTTGCAGCTTTGGACTCATTTCCCATCGCAGCGTAGAGTTTTGCAAGGTGCGCAAGACGCGTTGCAACCTTCGGATGCTCAGGTCCAAAAAGCTCGCTCACGATCAGCTTTGACTTCAAAAATATCGGCAGGGCCTGCTCAAACCTGCCCTGGTCGGAGTAAAGTTTTCCCAGGTTGTTAAGTGTGCTGGCAACCTCAGGGTTTTGATGACCGAAGCACTTTTCACGGATTTCCAATGCTCGCTTGTAAAGCGGTTCAGCCTGATCGAATTTAGCCTGGGAGTGGTAAATCTTTGCCATTTGCTGGAGCGTCTTGGCAACCTCGGGGTGGTCGTTTCCAAATGCTTGTGCCACCAGATCCCATACATTCTTCGACCCCAAGGCTGCTGTAGCCTCGATCATTTGTGCAGTGCATCGGAAGGATAAGCTTCGTGTTGCAAAAGGTTGCTCCGCTAGGCGGTTCCGGTCCAACCGTTCGACAATCTCCCTCGTCATGCCCATGAGTTGAAAATCATCCAAGTATGGCATATACGAATACAAGCAAGTTTGGGGCCATTACTATCCTTTTTGTTTTCAAGAGAAAGTGGAGATTAAGGCGGTAGCCTCCTGTTTCGAAACTGGATTTGTGTATGAATATGGGACAGGCGCACCGGTTAAGAAATGCGTTTCCCACGCCATGGACAGAAGTCAATCCGCCCCGTGTATAGTTCGGCCTGGCCAGAACATTTAGAGCATTTCTAGTGTTGCCGTATCGCGCACAGGCAGGGCAGGCATTCTTTGGGGCTGGGGGGGGGGCACCCCTCGGAGGACAGGCCTGGAAGCCTGTCTCAAATTTACTGGACGCGCTGCTATACAAATCGGAGAATCGTCCTAGTGGAATCTTGGAAACTGTCCTGCTGCTAGGAATGTAATTCCAAAACCTTCCCTCCCGATTAGAGCAATAGCGGTCTGGAGATCAGTGCAATAAATTGTCGGCCGCCTGCCCTGTTGATTAGCTTCCATGGAGTTTTCCCCGTTTGAAAAAGTAGCCAGATGCCAGATTGTGGGGATTTTACTAAAGGAGGAGTATGAAATGAACCCAAAATGCTTTCTTCCAGGAGGAAGCACGCTCTCTAAAACAACCGCGTTGACTGACTTTGAATGGTTGCGCTTGCGGGCTCGAATGCCCTACAGATCTGCCCTATGGCGTGGCATTGGTTTTTCACTTGATGCAATCAGGACTACGTCTATCGGTGGCGCTATACTAGTCACAGCAAGACGTATTTTAATTAACAAATATAATTGCTAAGATTTCCCTGCTTTTAGCTCCATAATCGCTCCCAGCGGTGTTGCTGGATTTGACGGAGCCGGTTTATTCCCATCTGCCCACCACATGACCAGCAATGCGGAAACGATTGCCGCGGCCACCAATAATAAATTTCTTCCCATATTCGGGTCTCGCTCTGCTTGCTGTGGTGCTTCATGATGGCCAGCTTGATGATCAGAATGCACGATGAGTTCCTCCCAAATTTAATAAATTCATCACTTCATCGGGCAATGACATTGGCACACCCCGGCGAGCGTTGCATATTTTCTCTCTCGCCGGGGCTTAATATTCCAACAGCGCAGAATCACCACTTCAGCTTAAACCAGTGATTCCATTTATTCCGTCAACCAAATGATTATAAAGAACTATTCGTTCGAACCGAACAGCTTTACATCTTCCGGGCCTTCTTTCAACTGCACAGGGCCAGTGCCTTGCACCTGTTTGCGGATTTCCTCCACAATGTCCGGATTGGCCAGCGTTGTCACGTCGCCGACGTCCATGGTGTTCGAGATAGCAGCCAAGACTCGCCGCATGATTTTCCCTGATCGCGTTTTGGGAAGGTCCGAAACGACATGGATCGATTTCGGCCTGGCGATCTTGCCGATCAGAGTTTCAATGACCGAGATGACTTCCTTTTCGACTCTTTGTGGGTCGCTGACCCCAGGTTTCAGGGCCATGTACACCACTGGCATGCGTCCTTTGATTTCGTCCACCACCGGCACAACCGCTGCTTCAGCCACTTCTTTCACCGTCAGGCATGCGGCTTCTAGTTCTTTCGTCCCCAGGCGGTGTCCGGCGACGTTGATGACGTCATCCACGCGCCCCAGGATGCGGAAGTACCCATCCGCCGGCAGCACCGCGCCATCGGCTGCGAAGTATGGCCAGTCACGCCAATCCGTGCTCTTGGGATTCTTGCAATATTTGGTGTAATACTGCCGCGTGAAACGATCGTTGTCTCCCCAGATCGTCTGCATGATTCCCGGCCAGGGATTGCGAATGCAGATGTTTCCTGCTTTCCCTGACCCGGCCTTCAAATCCTTATTCTCCTCGTCGTATATGGCAGGATAGATGCCCAATGCTGGCGGCCCGGCGCTGCCGGCTTTCATCGGGTCCATGCCGGGTTTCGTCGTGCACAGGAAACCGCCTGTTTCCGTTTGCCACCAGGTGTCGACAATCACCGCTTCGCCCTTGCCCACCGACTCGTAATACCACCGCCACGTTTCCGGCTCAATCGGCTCCCCCACTGTGGTCATGTGCTTGAAATGGTAGTTGTACTTTTGCGGTTCGTCCGGTCCGGTTTTGCGCAACATGCGAATCGCGGTTGGCGAGGTGTGGAATATATTCACATCCAACTGTTCGGCGATTCTCCACACACGCCCTGAATCGGGGTAATTCGGTACCCCCTCAAAGATCACGCTGGTGCCGCCCAACGCCAGTGGCCCATAAACAATATACGAATGCCCTGTGATCCAGCCGATGTCGGCCATGCACCAGTAGACGTCTTCGGGATGAATATCCTGATAGTATTTGGAGGTCCCCGTCACGTAGGCAAGGTAGCCGCCTGTGCGGTGCTGGCATCCTTTGGGCTTGCCAGTGGTTCCGCTGGTGTACATCAGGAAGAGCGGCGCTTCCGAATCCAAGGACACGGGCGCCACCTTCTTCCGGAGATGCTTCTTCAGCAGATCATCCATGAAGTAATCGCGGCCTTCGATCATCGGCTTGGCCGACATATACTGCCCGCGATGACGCCGCCACACCAAAATCTTATCGACCTTTTGGCCTTCTTTTTTGGCCATCTCGACCGCTATGTCCGCGCTGGCTTTGTGGTCGATCTTCTTGCCGCCTCGGTAGTAACCATCGGCATAGACCATCACGTGGCTTCCAGAATCCGCCGCCCGCAACCCCGCCGCTTCGCCGCTGAATCCTCCGAACACCACGGAGTGGACCACGCCCAAACGCGCACAGGCCAGCATCGTGATCGGCAACTCCAGAATCATCGGCATGTGGATGGTCACGCGGTCGCCCGTTTTCAATCCGCAATCCTCGCGCAGAACCGCAGCGACCTCATTCACCCGCGTGTATAGCTCCTGGTAGGTGAGCGCGTAAACCGGCTCATCTTCCGGTTCCGGTACAAAAATCAGCGCTGCCTTATTTTTGTATTTCTTCAGGTGCCTGTCCACGCAGTTGTAGCTGACATTGAGTTTGCCGCCCACAAACCATTTCCAAAACTGCGGGTTGCTCGTGTCCAGAGTGGTGTGCCAATACTCATCCCAATCCAGCATGTCCGCGTATTCCCGGTAGCATTCCGGGAAATTCTTCTCTGAAAACCTCTCCAAAACAGCAGGGTCCGTCAGATTTGCTTGCCCAATAAATTTAGCCGGAGGATATACGTATTCTTCTTCCCTCCAATGTACGGCGATGTGCGCCTCGTTTTCTGCTCCTGCCTTTGCTGCCTGTTTTGGATCAGCCATATTTACCCCTCCTTGTTAATTTCGCCTGTGCGATCTTTTTTATTTTTATGCTAGGAAGGCTTCCGCTCGCTCACCCAAGCATTTAGCGGACGCTGTCTTTCCTTGCCAAAATTGATTGCTGGTATTAGTCGTTGGCCAGCTCATCTGTACTTAGATGCCGTTTTTTCGCTGCCGATAGTTTGACGCGGTAATCTTTCACAAACCTATCTAATTACTAAATATTGCCCCCGAATGCAACTGAATTTCTTGATTTGATGGATTGTAAATCGTGCGCTTCTCAGTGGATTAGGGCCGGCAAATCGGCGAAGTCCGCTGGCGGTTTGTGAATTCCGGCGAAATGCCCACGGGATCAATCAATGTTTCAATACTTCTTTGCTGATATATTGCTTCATCAAGGTTTGATAAGGCACATTCAGAGCATGAGCCTGTTCCTTCAGGCGAGCCAGAATGTAATTGGGCATTCTCAAGGAAATCGAGGTTGAAGTAGGTTTCAGATTCGGAAATGCTACCGGCCTGAAATCCTTCGGCTCAAAATATTCCGACAAATCAACCTGAGACCAGAACTCGCGCTCCTGATCTTCATTCCTGAATTTGCGCAGCTTAAGTTTCTTCTTCATACAAGGGCCTTTCTTTCCTGTTCAGGTCGCGGGCGGAGATCGTCCTGATCTGCCGGTTGCGAATGGTAAAAACTACAAACAATAGCCTCCGTCGCTTCGTTTGCCCGATCAAGATGTAACGGTCTTCCTTGCCGGAATGGAATTTGTCCTCCAGCAGCTTCTTTTGAGGATCAAAAAATACTTCTTCAACTTCTTGTGCGGTAACGCCATGCTTCTCAAGATTCTTTCGTTCATTGCCCTGATCCCAGAAAAAGGCCGCCGGTTCCGGCAAAGTAATCATGGTTCCATTGTATATACTAAACTCCACACCATCAAGCCATTTCTCAACTCCGCAAGCTGCGGCTTGAGCCTCGGCGCACCGTGTGCCCAGGCACAGTTGCGTGGTGGATGCCCGGCTCGAATCGCTTCGCCGGAACCGGTGGCTTCTCTTCCTGCCGTGTCTGCCTGCTCTCCAAAGTTATAAACGATGGAAACCGGTCCCGCCTGTCCCCGGTTTTTGAAAAGAACGAAGCGGGAGCCGCTGGCGATTACGGATTATTCATAATGGGTCCACATGCGCAGCACTTTTACGATGCGGGGCGTTTTGAGAACCTGGTAAACCAAGCGGTGTTGAATATTGATCCGGCGGGAGTAGGCGCCTTGAAGATCGCCGACGAGCTTTTCAAAAGGCGGTGGGGTCTGGAACGGATTGGAGGCCAGAATTTCCAGAATCGCTTCTGCCTGAGGTCTCAGGCGGGACTCAGCGATCCGCTTGGCGTCCTTCCGCGCTTGCGTCGTAAAAACGAGCCGCCACCCCCTCACCAGCCGGGTTCCTTCTTGCACTTTTCGACGGGCGTTTTCAGGCCTCGCCGGATCGACTCGCGCATCCCAGGTATGGAGAGCAGGTAGAGCGTCTCCTGGATGGCGTTCCAGTCCTGCTCGCCGATCAACACAGCGTTGGAGCGCGGACCGCTGATCAGCACCGTTTCATGGGAAGCGGCCGTCTCGTCAAGCAGTCGGTAGAGCTTCTGCCGCGCTTCGCTGGCATTCATGGTGTTCATGTTCCAAGCGTACGCTCTTCCGTACGTGAAAGCAAGATAGTTTTTCCGTTCCAGACTTTCAAAATGTATTTGCGATTTCATACTACTTGACCGGCAACAGGCGCATGCTATGCTGTCGCTTATAATCAATTGTCAAAACCGTGCCTAAAAAACTTTCACCATCAACCGAATCCGTTGTGCCCATCGAAATCATCGAGCGGCAAATCTATCTCGTTCGTGGGCAAAAGGTGATGCTGGACGCTGACCTGGCCAGCTTGTACCAGGTCCCGACAAAAGTTTTCAACCAAGCAGTACGTCGCAATCTCAGCCGCTTTCCCCAGGACTTCATGCTCCAACTGAGCAAAGAAGAGACCTCTTCTCTAAGGTCACAAATTGTGACCTTAGAGAAAGGACGCGGGCGCCATCCCAAATACCGTCCGCTGGCTTTTACCGAACAGGGAGTGGCCATGCTGTCCTCGGTGTTGCATAGCGACCGGGCGGCGCAGATGAACATCCTGATCATCCGGGCCTTCATCGCGCTGCGGAATATGCTGGCGACCCACAAGGATTTAGCCCGCAAGATGGAGAGTATTGAACGCCAACAGGCGGAACACGGTGAGCAACTTGCCGCGGTGTACTCCATCGTCAAGCAACTCATCAATCCGCCAGACAAATCCAAAAAGCGCATCGGCTTCGCGCTTGCTGACGAAGAAGTAACTAAGTAAAAGTTTTCCCCAGGAGAATAACGATGGCGAACGTCCTGTCTTTCTCTGGATTTTTGTCCCGGGTCTTAGCAGGTTTACGCGGTGGGTGTCTGTAGGTTCAGGGCGGGAATAAGTAATCGCTAAGTGCTAGTAGGAATATTTTCATCGGTAAGGGAAATCCCATACAACATAGCTAGTCACCGCTAAACAAAATGGGCAACTTCTTATATATGAATCTGTCCATACATTCCCGCATTTAGTGCATCGTAGTCCCATATTCCCCTGTTCCTTATTTGCGCCGAAATACTTTCCGCCTTGAATTGCCTCTTTGCCAACAACATCTCGAACCGTTTTAATAGCTGTTTCAAGGTCAGTGCGGAAAAACTCTTTGCCCTCGACTCTCTGTAACTTAAGTTGTATGTGAACCTTCTCTTCATCTTTCTGAGGTTGCGCACTCTCGAAATAGGCTTCCACGACGAAAGAGATCGGCACGCCCGTAGAAGAACTGAGCTCATTGACACGTTCATCCACAGATCGAGTTGTGGAACCTATCTTCACCATGCCCGTCATGGCTGGATTGCTCAATACATACACAAAACCAGCTATCCCTCGGTGGAAAAAGAGACCGGCTCCACACCCCTTGCAGGGCGGGCTTCCGGTTCTTAGGTCAGAGAGAATTACCAGATTTTCCGCCTTGCATTCTTTACAAAAAATCTTTATCTCAATCATCTAATGTCTCTCGACTGCAATCCGAATCGACCAATTATATGTCCACCAAATAAGGAAAATAAAGCTGCAAATTCGCTGGTATCCCGGGGACAGGCGGGTCGTTTCCAATCCTTTCTAACTTTATAGAGCGGTTAGGTTCAGGCCCGGACTCCTTCGACCGGCTTTACTGGCACGATCCTCGCGACGCGTTCCATCACCTTCTTATTTTGCTCAGCCTTCTTCAGATCGTAGGCTGCCTGCAACCGCATCCAGACTCCCGGCGAGCCGCCAAACAGGCG
>MEKX01000052.1 GCA_001767075.1 Acidobacteria bacterium RIFCSPLOWO2_12_FULL_54_10
TGCACCTCGAGAAGTTCCGCCACACCAAGCGCATTCAGGTAGGCTCCGCGGTGCGTATACATGACCCCTTTTGGTTTCCCCGTAGTCCCACTCGTATAATTGATCGAAATAACCTCGTTTTCATCTTCGAGTTGATAATCAGAAAGCGAGTTACCACCCTGAGAAAGGAAGTCTTCGTAATCTTCACCTTTGAGAGCGCAGTCAGACTGCGTATCGTGCACAATAATGAATCGTTTTGTAAATTCCAATTGTGAGACCACGGGTGCCACGAGAGAGGCTAACTCAGCGTCTACAATAGCGAGCTTGGCCTCGGAGTGGTTCAAAATGTATGCCATCTCACTCGAATGGAGGCGGATATTAATAGCTACCAGAACGGCCCCAACCAGCGGCACACCAAAGTGGGCCTCCAGCAGCTCTGGAATGTTAGGAGCTATGCACGCAACCCGGTCCCCAGGCTGAATACCGGCGCGCCGAAGCGCATTCGCCAAATTGTGGACGCGTTTCTGGAGTTCCGAATAGCTGTATTGCCGCTGCCCATAAATCACCGCTGTTTTGTTGCCGAAAGCAACGGCAGAACGCTCAAGAAAAGTCAGGGGAGTGAGCTTGCTGATGTACACTGGCATGGAGCGGTTGCGCTGTTCATCCGCCCGTGCAGCCCATTCGGAGTCTCCGAAAGCCATTCGCGTGAAACCTTTCGGTGCTTTGGTGAAAGCCACTGAGAGCTACAGTGGCGTAAGACTGCAACAAAATCTATCTTGTAATCGATTCCCGCAGGGGAAAGTATATTACAAAAAGGCCGTTACATTTGCGAAACATTACTCAAGATCGCGAACAGCGCCACTCGCATTTGCCCGGTCTTATAAGCCAAATCTCAAGATGCACATCACGGGAATTGATTTATAGATTAGAAATAAGTTATGAGCGCCGGGTAATTTCTTTGACCATAAGCAATTATCCAGGCTAGGATTCGACATTCGGAGATTCAAAAACCACTGCATGGGGGCTGTATGCCAAAAGAGCCTGCGACGGAGACTGTGGGTGTTATGGGTTCCGCGAAGACCGATAAGAAGTATACGACCCTGAGCGGAGTTCCCATTAATGAGCTTTACACCCCGGAGGAGTTAGACCTCGGGAGCCTGGAAAGAGAACTCGGTATGCCCGGAGAGTTCCCGTATACGCGCGGTGTTTACACGACGATGTACCGCGGGAAGCCTTGGACAATGCGGCAATTCAGCGGGTTTGCGACCCCTGAGGAGACGAACCAGCGTTATCGTTATCTGCTCTCGCAAGGGCTGACGGGGCTTTCCGTGGCTTTCGATCTTCCGACCTTGATGGGCTACGACGCGGACAATCCAGAGTCACAAGGGGAAGTAGGGAAATGCGGCGTGTCGGTGTCTTCGCTGGAGGATATGGAGATTCTTTTCCAGGGCGTCCCTCTTGATAAAGTTACTGTATCCATGACCATCAACTCGCCTGCCGCCATACTCTGGGCCATGTACCTGGTGGTTGCGGAAAAGCAGGGCGCCGATTGGAAAAATATTTCAGGAACGATTCAGAATGACATTTTGAAGGAATACATTGCTCAAAAGGAATTCATCTACCCTCCCAAGCCGTCTCTCGATCTGGTAGTGGATACCATCGAGTTTAGCGCCCGGAATACGCCGCGCTTCCATCCGATCTCGATCAGTGGCTATCACATTCGCGAGGCCGGGTCGACGGCTGTGCAGGAATTGGCGTTTACGCTGCGCGACGGAATTGAATATGTTCAGGCGACTGTGGAACGCGGATTGGATGTGGACGAGTTTGCGCCTCAGCTTTCGTTCTTCTTCAACTCGCACAGTGATTTCTTCGAGGAAATCGCCAAATTCCGGGCAGCGCGGCGCGTTTGGGCGCATGTGATGCGAGATCGTTTTGGCGCCAAGAATCCCCGCTCCCTGATGTGCCGGTTTCACGCCCAAACGGCGGGATGCTCACTCACCGCCCAGCAGCCCTATAACAACGTTGTGCGCACAGCCATTCAAGCTCTTGCTGCTGTGCTCGGGGGAACGCAATCGTTGCACACGAATTCGCTGGACGAAGCTCTAGCGCTCCCGACCGAAGCAGCCGTCACGCTGGCCCTGCGGACGCAACAGATTCTTGCCTACGAAAGCGGAGTCACCAACACGGTCGATCCGCTGGGAGGTTCCTATTTTGTGGAGCGGCTGACCAAGGATACGGAGGAGGCCTGCTACGAGTACTTCCGCAAGATTGATGAGATGGGCGGAATGCTGGCGGCGATTGAGCGAGGATATCCGCAGCGGGAAATTGCCGACGCGTCCTACCTTTACCAGGGAGGGCTGGAGACAAAAGAGAAGATCATGGTGGGAGTGAATGCGTTTGTGTCCGAACACGCGCCGCTGCCGATTTTAGAGATTGACCGGTCTGCCGGCGATAAACAGACGGAGAAGCTGCGGCGGCTGCGTGAGCGCAGGAACAGCCAACAAGTAAATAAATCTCTCGATGCTCTGGAATCGGCTGCACGACGCAAAGAAAACCTAATGCCCGCGATATTGGAGTGCGTGCGGGCCTATGGAACCGTGGGCGAGATATGCGACCGTTTGCGCGAGGTGTACGGAATCTACCAAGAAGCCAGCGTGCTGTAGTGTTATTTAGATAAGGAGAGAAGCGTTGTCTAAAGTTATTGAAGAAAGACCCAGCGCATTAACGCTGCTCACGCAAGAAGAAGAGATGTTTCGTGCGAGCATACGCCAGTTTGGGAAGCAGCGGCTGGCTCCGCTCACGAAAGAGATGGATGAAGCTGGCTTATTCCGGCGGGAGCTGATTGATGAATTTTTTCAGCTTGGCTGGATGAGCATCGAAATCCCGGATGAGTTCGGCGGAGCAGGAGAAGGTTTCTTCCACTCGATTATAGCCGTGGAAGAGTTGTCCGCAGCGGACCCTTCAGCGGCGGTGATTGTCGATGTGCAGAACACGCTGGTCAACAATGCACTGCTCCGGTGGGGTACCGAGGCTCAGAAGAAGAAATATCTTCCGATGCTGGCTACCAATACAGTTGGAGCCTACGCGCTCTCGGAGGCTGGCTCGGGCAGCGATGCCTTCGCCCTGGTGACCACGGCGACCGAGCAGGATGATCATTTCATTCTGCGGGGAAGAAAACTCTGGATAACCAATGCCTACGAAGCCGGTCTCTTTATCGTTTTTGCCAATGCAAACCCTCAGGCAGGTTACCGGGGCATCACCGCATTCCTAGTGGAGCGGAACACCCCAGGTTTTCAGGTGGGGCGCAAAGAGGACAAGCTGGGAATCCGCGCCAGCAGCACTTGCGAACTGCTGCTGGATGACTGCCGGGT
This sequence comes from Acidobacteria bacterium RIFCSPLOWO2_12_FULL_54_10, assembly GCA_001767075.1. GTDB lineage: Bacteria > Acidobacteriota > Terriglobia > 2-12-FULL-54-10 > 2-12-FULL-54-10 > 2-12-FULL-54-10. Next base: position 3,351 of record MEKX01000052.1, read on the forward strand.
GCCGAAAGAAAATGTTCTCGGCAAAGCAGGCGAAGGGTACAAGGTGGCAATGGAAACTTTGAATGAGGGAAGGATCGGAATTGGAGCGCAGATGATCGGGCTGGCGCGGGGCGCGTTGGATCATACGATTCGCTATACGAAGGAGCGGAAGCAGTTCGATAAGCCGATTGCCGAGTTTCAGGCAGTTCAGTTTCAACTGGCTGAAGCCGCCACGGAGCTGGAGGCGGCGCGGCTCATGGTATACAATGCGGCGCGGCTCAAAAGCGCAGGCCAGCCTTTTATGAAAGAAGCCGCCATGGCGAAATACTATTCCTCTTGCGTGGCCGAGCGAGTTGCTTCCCTTGCGGTGGACCTCTATGGAGGTTACGGCTTCACGCGCGATTACCCTGTCGAAAAGTTCTACCGCGACGCGAAGATCGGCAAGATTTACGAGGGAACATCCAATATGCAGCTTCAAACCATCGCCAAAGCGATCTTGAAGTAAGCTCGCCGGGTCTAATATTCTTTTTCACATCTTACCTGACACCGAAATCTGAAGGGGGCAGCAATGCAAAAAAATGAAAATCCGCAGGCCTGTGCGCCCAATATGCAGAATTACGAAGAGGCCTATCGCGTTTTCAAGCTTGATGTTCCCGAGTTTTACAACTTCGGGTTGGATACCGTGGACCGCTGGGCTGAAGATCCCGCTAAGTTGGCGCTTTACTGGATTGGAGATAATGGAACAGAAAAGCAAATTACATTTGCAGAGATCAAGGAACTCTCTGATCGGTTTGCCAAAGCACTTTTAGCCAGCGGACTTCGAAAAGGTGACCGAGTATTGCTGGTGATGGGGCGAGTGCCAGAATGGTTCGTCAGCCTTCTGGGAATGCTGAAAGCAGGCGTGGTAGCGGTTCCAGGGACAACTCAACTGGCGCCAAAAGACATCCTCTACCGTTTCCATGCAGCCCACTGCAAGGCAGCCGTTGTAGGCTCCGATATTGTGCCTCGCGTTGATAGCGTGAGGGAGCAATGCCCCGAGCTGAAATTGCTGGTTTGCTTGGGCACAGCTCCGGCACCGTGGCGGCAGTTCGAGACTTTTTTGTCGAGCGGCGATCCTCAACTGAAACTCGATCGCACTAAATCGTCAGATGACGCGCTGGTCTATTTCTCTTCCGGAACCACCGGCAACCCAAAGATGGTTCTCCATACGCACGCGTCCTATCCGCTGGGACATGATCTAACAGGCCGTTTTTGGCTCGATCTGCGCCCCGAAGATCTGCACTGGAATCTCTCAGACACGGGCTGGGCGAAGGCAGCTTGGAGCAGCTTTTTCGGTCCCTGGAGCCAGGGCGCGTGCATTTTCGTGGCCCAGATGAGTGGAAAGTTTCAACCAGCTCAAGTGCTGGGAATGCTGCAGAAATATCCGATTACGACCTTGTGCGCACCACCGACTGCCCTTCGCGTGATCGTGCAGGAGAACCTGAAAGAGTATCGGTTTCCCTGCCTGCGCCATTGTGTGAGCGCGGGCGAACCTCTCAATCCAGAGGTCATGGAAATATGGAAGCAGGCAACCGGACTCACCCTTTATGATGGTTACGGTCAGACGGAAACCGTTTGTTTGATCGGCAATTTTCGCTGTCTGCCTGTGAAGCCAGGCGCGATGGGAAAACCCATGCCAGGGTTCGACATCGGTATTATTGATGACGATGGGAACGAATTGCCCGTCGGCAAGGAAGGCCACATTGCCGTACGCACGAAACCAAACAGGCCCATTGGATTATTTCAAGAGTACTTGGCTGCGCCGGACCTCAATGCAACAGCGTTTCGCGGTGACTGGTATATCACGGGCGACAGAGCGGTTAGAGATTCTGAGGGATATTTATGGTTCGTTGGCCGGGCTGATGACGTGATCATTACAGCAGGATACCGTGTGGGACCTTTTGAGGTGGAGAGCGCACTCATCGAACATCCCGCGGTGGTGGAAGCAGCGGCAGTTGCCAAGCCCGAAGCAATCCGCGGGCACATCATCAAGGCTTATGTTGTTCTCGCTCCTGATTACAAGCCATCCGAGGAACTCGTGCGCGAACTCCAAGAACATGTCAAGTCGCTGACGGCACCGTATAAGTATCCTCGCGAAATTGAGTTCCTCAAAGAGCTTCCTAAAACGATTAGCGGCAAGATTCTCCGGCGCGAGTTGCGCGATAGAGCTGCCGCTCACCACGACAACTGAGTCGGTAGTTTCACGCTATCGTAAGTGTCCGACTAGTGAATGAGGTAGCAAGCTTGACATGGCAGGCGAACGAGAATTTCTGGAAGTAGATGTATTAATCATTGGCGCAGGTCCCGCTGGTTTAGCAACCGCTATTCGACTTGCCCAGTTGATGGAGCAACACAATTCGGAGGTAGATTCAGGACTTCGCAGCGGCGAGAAGTTTTCCACGGAAAACATCTGCGTTCTGGAAAAAGGAAAAGAAATCGGGGCGCATCTGCTCTCCGGAGCAGTCCTGGACCCTCGCGCATTGCGTGAGCTGCTGCCAGAGTTCGAAGGTGACTTTTCCGGTAAAATTTCTACCTGTTCACCTGTCAGGCGCGATGCCGTTTATTTTTTAACCGAAAAAGATTCTTGGAAGCTGCCGGTTAATCCGCCCTTTCTCAATAATCATGGAAACTATATCGTTTCGCTGAATCGGCTGGGTGAATGGTTGGGGCAAAAGCTTGAGGCGATGGGCGTGACGATCTTTACCGGTTTTTCGGGAACGGAAATGCTTTATGAAGAGGGCCGCATAGTAGGCGTACGTACTGGCGATAAGGGAATCAACCGACAAGGGGAGCATAAGAGCAATTTTCAATCCGGTTACGACATTAACGCCAAAGTGACCATACTTGCAGAAGGTCCTCGCGGCTCGCTGGCTAAGCAACTCATACTTGAAAAACGACTCGACAACGGATGCAACCCGCAAGTTTACGCACTCGGGATCAAGGAGTTATGGGAGGTCCCCGAGGGAAGCATTGAACCCGGCACGGTCATGCACACTGCCGGATGGCCTCTAAATTTATCGCAATACGGTGGCGGCTGGCTGTACGCCCTGCCTCAAGGAATTGTGTCGATTGGTTTAGTTTGTGGACTGGATTACACAGACCCTGTGTTTGATCCGCAAGAGGCCTTTCAGCTTTTCAAAACACACCCTCTTTTCCGGAAAATTTTAGAACAAGGCCGGTTGCTGAGGTACGGCGCCAAGACCATCCCTGAAGGAGGCTGGTTTGCATTACCCAAGCTGGCAACGGACGGAGTTATGCTGGTGGGCGACTGCGCGGGATTCGTGAACTCGCGACGGTTGAAAGGAATACATTTGGCCATCAAGTCTGGAATGCTCGCCGCAGAGACCGCATTTGACGCACTGCGAAAGAATGATTTTTCGGAAGGACAACTTGCCGACTATGCCATTCGCGTAGAGCGGAGCTGGATCAAGGAGGAGTTGTGGCCCGTGCGAAACTATCACCAGGCACTCGAAAAAGGTTTGTTTCGAGGATCATTACACGTTGCCATGCAAATGTTGAGCGGCGGGAGAGGTCTTCATGAACGCTACTCCAATCGTCCAGGACATGAACGGTTGCAGAAGTTACAGAACGGTAGCAACCCGCCGAAGAAGATCAGATTTTCCCCCGATGGAAAACTCACCTTTGATAAACAGCTCGATGTTTACCACTCTGCCACCAAACATGACGAAGATCAGCCTTCTCACCTGATCATTACGGATACGAATATTTGCAGCGAGCGCTGTACAGCCGAATATGGCAATCCGTGTCAATATTTCTGCCCGGCGGCAGTGTATGAGATTGTTGAAGAGAAAGAGGGTCTTTCGAAAGTTCATTTGAATCCGTCCAATTGCGTGCACTGCAAAACCTGCGACATTATGGACCCCTATCAAATCATCACCTGGGTCCCGCCAGAGGGCGGCGGCGGTCCCAACTATCAGAACTCATGAAATGGCACGCAGTGCAGAGAAAGTATTTCATTGGGAAGCATGAATGAGTACATACCTTGTCCAATTTCCGCTAGATCATTTTGACCTGACCGGGGATATTTGTACCACCGGAAGTGAGAGAGAATCTTACTGAAGGAGGGTATAGGGATATGCCGATGAAGAAGTACAAACCGGAG
>MEKX01000053.1 GCA_001767075.1 Acidobacteria bacterium RIFCSPLOWO2_12_FULL_54_10
CAGTTACAGGAGACCTCAATAACGCTTTTGGAAAGCCTGGGCACGTCAACGTTGCGGGCAAACTATATGGGCTGATCTGGGACACAGACGTCGATTTCATGTTCCTGGCCGGCGCGAGCCGGGGCGCTCGCTACGGTCTCGACTTTTCACGCAACATCCGAGCCAACTCCGAAGTCCACGGAGAATGGGCGTGGCTGACCTCGGGCGGAAGCCGCGCGACCATGAGCGGCCTCCTTGGATTCCGGTACCTGACCGCAGATGAGAGTACATTCATCGCAGAGTATTACCGCAATGGCCCAGGACTCGAAGAAGAGGAAGCACGAACTCTGTACAAGACCATCGGAGTCGGGGGTTCCGAAAGCCAATCGTTACAGAAGTTGGTCACAACACAAAATCTAATGCGCAACTACCTTTACCTTCGAGCCAGCAAGAAGGAGCCGTTCCAGATCGTCTACTTAACCCCCGAAATATCTTCCATCATCAACCTCACTGATCACAGTTTTCTCGTCCTACCCGGCTTCACTTATAGTCCGGTGACGAATCTGCAACTAAGACTGCGAGGCGCCCTTTTGGTTGGAGCTACAAACACAGAATATGGAGAGAAGCAGACGAATTACCGGGTGGAACTCCGCATCCGGTATTTCTTCCAGAAACCATGAGACCTCTGCCGTTGTTGTTTAGAATAAAAAAAGGTGTAACAGGTGGCGTGATAGGACAGGACAATCGCAATCTCGTAACCGATGACATTCGAGAGAAGATCGCACTACGTGCATACGACATTTATCTGGACCGCGGTGGCCAGCATTGCGTTCTTAGGTTCATCGGAAGGGACGCACTCGCCATCGGTTCTTGCAAAAGCAGGCGCTTTTGAAATTTCAACCACCTTTAGCCTGACAGTGCTGGCAATCGTTGTGCCGCCACCGCCATCTCCTCAATTGATATTGACACCGCAAACGACCCTGAATATTCCGGACGACTCTTTGGTAACGGTTGATATCACCTTAAATGGTTTATCCGGGTTCAATCTGCCTGTGCATGTGCATTTGACAGGAGCGGGCAGCACGATTGGAATTTCTGGGCCCGTGCAGCAGCCGTTACCATCTGGTCTTAGCAGCCCGGATTGCGGTCCAGACCAATTTGCGACAGGGATTGATGTGACCCCCGGAAATACAATCTCATGCAGCATTGCCGCCAGCACACTATCCCTGGTTGCCAATGCACCAGGGCCAGGGTTTTTAGCGAACGTTGAAGTCTTCGGAGTGTTCCCAATATCATCTCCTGGCTCCGCTATCTCATTGCCATTTCAGGTTTGTATCCTTCTTTCGCCGACTGCGACACCGGGATGTGGTGTGAACATGCAAGGAGGTGGAAGCTCGCCAAGCAAACTATCAGGCAGTCCGGCTCGATACAATAGACTTACGTCAGAGTCATCGGCACCATCAGCAGACGAACCAATTTTTATCTCTGATGTCGCGTTTGCACCGCTCACTCCGAAAGCGGGAGACTCAGTTAACATTTCCGCTCGTCTCACCAATCAGAGTGCAAGCAAAATTTCCGGAGCCATCGTGAAGCTGCTGGCAAATGGCAAGGAAGTGGCAGTCAAAGATGTCAGCATCACGGCTGGTGGTTTTGCCGATATTAACTTGGAATGGATTGCCTCGAATGACTTTGGGGTGAATATAGCCATTTCCGTCGGCTTAAATTCTGATGACGAATCAGCTCAAGTGATCCTTGTTCCGGGTCTGATTGTAGAAGGCGGAAATTTTTCCGTTGGCATTCCGGGTCGCGCAAGAATCGAAGTGATTAACAACAATTGCGCCGGTTTCCGGTTCTTTACTGAGAGCCAGACGTCATGCGGAGGTTCATCCGATATCGAGTTAACACCTTCGATAACAGCGGACGGTCAACTCTTAGTTGATGTGTTCAGTATGAATGGAGGGATTTTAGATTTAGGTCCTCTGCCATCGTCTGGATTATTGTCTGTGCCTGAGTCCTCCTACACTGTAAGAGCCTCGATGGAGGCCAGCCATGTTTACGCTGTGGAGAACAACGGCAAATACACGCTTTTGTACGCCGCAATGGTAGATTCCGACATAGATCCCCGGCTGGCGGCTTTAGTGAACGGCTCTAATTCGCTTGCCGATCCATCAGTTGGGGGATTAAGCGACTTATTTGCAGATTCGCTCGGTGACTTGCTGGATCGCGTCAAGATAACGATTGAACTCCAGTGGCTATACCAGGATTCTGGATCACGCCAGTTCCGCTATAGCTTTACTCCGAGTCGCCGCGCTCCGAAGCCATCGACGTTCCGCCAACCAAGAGGGAGACCCGTTGCACAGTAGGGTCTGAGAGCAAGTACAGGTATACTAGGGTAGTGTCAGGATTAAATAGCATGAAGCGCATAAATCTTGTATGCTTGCTCGCTTTATTGTCCATGATTCTGCTGCCGTGGCCCGGCGCAGCGGTCGGCAAAGCTCGCCCTCCCGCACAAGAAAGGGAAGAACCAACTCGAAGGGAAGACCCAGACAAAGCCATTACAACTCTGATCCGGGACTTGCAGTTAGACCTGGAATCTTCTTCCAGCCGGAATCTGTTGAACAAGATCGATTCTTCCAAGTTTGATGATTATCCTCGCTTCGAAGATATGGTGGAGCGGTTGCTCCGGGAAAACAGCCTGCGCGCTTTCTTCCGCCAGGCGAGTAAGACAATCCGTGAAAGTAGCGCTCAGACCATACTGGATGCTGAGATGGAAATTTCACGGAATGATGCTGCGGGCCAGACGGATCGCCGCCATCAGCAGATTGTGATCGATTTCGAGTTGACCAGTCGCGGTTGGAAGATAGTGAATATCACTCCCCGGGACTTTTTTACTCCCTTGTAGGATTTTTTTGCCAGTTTCGATTCATTATTCAATGTCTGGTCGCAATCCCCGGGGAAGTTACAGCGCAATTAAATAAATTACTTCTGCGGATTCCAATGCGAGTGAAAGTTCTGTTTTTTGGCCAGCTTAAGGAAATCATCGGCAAAACAGGGGAAGATGTGAATCTCCAGGATGGGATCAGTATTGGCGGGCTTTTTGATCGGTACGCTTCCCAGTACCCGCGCCTGATGGAACATTCTTCGAGCTTGCTATTCTCTAAAAACCGTGAGTTCGCCAGTCGCAATGATGCCCTTCACGAAGGCGATGAGATTGCATTTCTGCCGCCAGTAAGTGGCGGAGTTGGCGGCTCAGCAACTTCGGATACTGGCATGAACAGCCAAGCCAGTGGAGAAATTGCTTTCCTCACACGTGATCGAATCTCGGCCAGTTCGCTCTCGGAAAGGCTGCAATGCAGCCGCGACGGAGCCGTGGTAGAGTTTGAAGGAATCGTGCGCGGAGAATCCGGCGGGCGCGCTACTCTTTTCCTCGAATACGAAGCTTATGAACCCATGGCGCTGAACAAAATTCGCGAGATCATTCATGAGTTGAAACAAAATTTTATGATCGATGGAGTAGGCATCGCGCACCGACTGGGACGATTGGAGATCGGTGAGACCAGTGTGGCTATTGTAGTAACATCAGCACATCGAGTGCCTGCCTTTGAAGCGTGCCGTCATGCAATTGACAGGCTGAAGACAATTGTGCCGATCTGGAAAAGGGAACATTTTTCCGACGGCTCGGTATGGGTCGAGGGGGAAAAGAATTCTTCCGGCAGCTCAGGATAACTGCCAGTAATTTCAATTTTTATCTCTGGCATGCCAATAAAGAAGCTAAATTGATGGGCACAGTATAGCCGATGGTGAAAAACTTTTTAGCAAGGACAGGAAGGGAGCTTGGCCATGTATCCGAAACACCACGACGACAGGCAAACGAATTCTGAACCGTCCTTCAGTATGTCCAATGAGGCCAAGTATCTCCGGCTTTTAGCGGATAATAAAACTACGATTGTAGTTCACCTCAACGGTGGCGAAGAGTTTCGGGGATATATTGAATACTATGATAAGCGCTTCATTCGCCTTACCAGGCGTGGTCAACCGAATCTTTTTATTTTCAAGCACGACATCAAATACTTATACGAAGAGAGCAATCTTCCTGAAAGACAAACCGCATGAAAGAGTTTTTAGGTGCAGCAATTCATATTGCACGCCAAGCCGGAACTGTTCTGCTCCCTTTCTTTGAAAGGCGTGTAGCGGTGGAATACAAGGGAGATGTTGACCTGGTGACGGAGGCGGATCGTGCCTCAGAAAAATTGATCGTCGACAGACTTAAAACCTGGTTTCCGGATCATGCAATCCTAGCTGAAGAAAGCGGATCTCATCGGGGAAACTCCGCCTATCGATGGTATGTGGACCCCTTGGACGGGACAACCAACTTTGCGCACGGATTTCCTGTTTTTGCGGTATCAATCGCTCTTGAAAAAAATGGTGAAATCATTCTTGGCGTGGTTTATGACCCGACTCGGGATGAATTATTTGAAGCCGAAAAGGGCGGAGGCGCTCGATTGAATGGAAAACCGTTACGAGTTTCTAATATCTCTCGTTTAGAGGAAGCATTGGTTGCGACTGGTTTTCCGAGCAAAAAGCGGCATCGAAATCCCAATATACATTTTTATCACCAATTCAACATGAGGACTCATGGTGTCCGGAGGCCTGGGGCAGCAGCAATTGATTTGTCTTATGTGGCTGCAGGGCGGCTAGATGGCTTTTGGGAGTTGAATCTGAATCCCTGGGATGTAGCTGCTGGCATGCTCTTGATTGAAGAAGCCGGCGGTAAAATTACGGACTTGCCGGGCGATAAATACCTCCTGGACGCAAGTAGCGTTGTTGCCAGCAATGGCTTATTGCACAACCAGATAACTGATTTGTTTAAAGAGATGCTTTCTGGAATTTATGCAGCGGATTTGCCGCCAGTTGCACTGCCCGATTGATTAGAATTCTTCATTTCATCCGTCATTATTTAGTTTAATATTCGCCAAAAGAAAAATTACTGCACCAACTCGCGGTGTTCTCCTTGTGTCTGGCTACTGTAGCGAAGGGAAGAATGGTGGTGGACCATATACCAATTCCCATTTTCCTTCTTGAAGATGTTGGTCGTATCCTGGTGTGATGAATCGAACTTTCCTGCTGATGCGCTATGGATCTTTTCTGTGCAGCAAACCCAAGCGACAGTTTCCTCCGCTTGCAGCGAACGGACAGTCATTGTAATTCTGATATAGCGGATGCTCTCAAATAGCTTCTGCCAGCCTTCGCGAACAGCATCCCACCCTTCCAGCATATCCCATTCAGGACGCACGCATCGTACCCAATCGTCGTGAAGCCAAAGAGCTTCCATTTCCTCCAATTTAAGGTCCTGAAGGGCTGTGTAAAAGTCCTGGTTGGCTTCCAATACCTGTTCTTCTGCGGATGTCATAATAAGTGAAAGGAGCATTATATCACTGGCATGCTGCCGCTCTAAGGTTAAGTATTCAATGACATACACAGGTGACGGATTGCAATTTTCTTCGCAACTTGAAGGTGAGTCCTGGGTTTATAATAATCATGATAGCCTTGTGAGGTAGGAGGGCACTATGAAAACATTGGCATGCATTATCATGATCTCGGTGGCCTTCACAGGCTATTTGAATGCTCAGGAAAAAAACGACGAGCAGAAATTTACCGTGAAATCGGGCACGCGCGTGCCTCTGGTGCTGGTGAACAGCGTCAGCACGAAAACAGCACAGGAAGGCGACCAGGTTTATCTCCAGACTTCGTTCCCCATTTTCACCAACAATCGAATCGTTATTCCAGAAGGAAGCTATGTAACCGGCACCATTACGGAAGTTACACGTCCAGGTAGAATTAAAGGCAAAGGGGAGCTTTACGTTCGCTTTGACACTTTAACATTGCGCAACGGGGTTTCTAGGGATTTCCGCGGTACAGTTAGTGCAGCCGATGGCGCTCAGGAAAATATAAAGGAACAAGAAGGTAAACTCGAAGGTGAGGCGACTAAGGGAGAGGATGCTGGAAAGATTGCAGGCACTGCGACTTCCGGAGCAACGATAGGCGCCATTGCTGGAGATGGCAAGGGGGCTGGGGTCGGCGCTGGCGTTGGAGCGGCTGTTGGTTTAGCGACGGTATTGCTGACACGCGGTTCTGAAGTCCAGTTACTCCGTGGTAGTTCACTGGAAATGCTATTAGATAGAGATTTGGTTTTTAGCGCGGAAGAGATTAATTTCCTGGGAACTGCCTCACCCGGTCCATTACCTTCACCCCCTCCGCAACGGCAACCCGATGGTGGTTGGATGAATAGAGGCTCGCGATTACCGTTTTAATTATTAAAACCTCCCGATTTCTGCTTCGCTAACTTTTCTTTTCTTCTTACGTCCAAGCCATTCCAGGCAGAACGATAGTAGATATGCACTCCCTTACGATGTATAATCTTCTGCTGGATAAGGAAAAGCATGTCGCGGGGACGCTCGGACACCGAAGGAAGCACATCCTCCAACCGGCGCGAATATTCCTTAGCTAGCATCCTCCATAACGTCGATGCGGCTGAGCGGTTGGTGCGAATGTTTTGTGAACGTGCTGGCTATACAACACAGCAATGTGAAGAAATTGGTCTTGCAGTCCGGGAAACGGTAGCCAATGCGGTCTTGCACGGAAACGAGTCTGATCCCTCAAAACGAGTGATACTAACCACTGAAGTGAAAGAATGTGGAGTCGAAGTTTCCGTGCGGGACCAGGGAAGAGGGTTCGATCCGAACTCAGTCCCCGACCCCTTGGATCCCCAGAATCTGTTAAAAGAATCCGGACGTGGAATGCTGATGATCCGGACGCTGATGGATGAGGTTTCGATTGAATGCACCAAGCAGGGTATGGAAATAAGAATGATCAAATATCTTACAAATTTGAGCGGAGGTGGAGCTAAGCATGAGCATGAAATCAAGTAGTCGGCAAGTCAACGGCATTACGATAATTGATATCAGCGGTCGGATAGTTTTAGGTGAGCCGACCAGCGCTTTGAGGGATCTTTTCCATAATTTGATACAAAGCGGGCAGAAGAAAGCCCTTCTCAATCTATCGGATGTTAACTATATCGACAGCTCTGGACTTGGAGCGCTAGTTAGCGGTTACACATCGTTTGCTGGTCAGCAAGGCGAACTCAAACTCATTAATCTAAGTAGCCGAGTTCATGATCTGCTGCGGTTAACCAAGCTTTTAACCGTATTCGAAGTTTTCAATGATGAAACCACGGCTCTTCAGAGCTTCAAGTAGTGCGGGGAAGAATTGTTTGTAAGGTCGCAGGCCATTTCCTTACATTTCTTTTTCCTAGCTTTCCATGTGAACATCATTCAGTGATAGCGCTTTTCACCGGCGGCTTCAGTTGCCGCCGGAAAGAGTGTTTTATCCTTTCATGTTTTTCACTCATGCATGCAAATGCTAAATATTCAAATACCTGCTTTGTCTGTGCGGGCGTGAAGGGCTATTGTCAATTTTAAGCCAGATCGGTGAATGGGCTCGCAGAGTGCTTCTCCCGCTTGGAGCAGGGGGTCTTTTTGCAGCGGCAATTCTGGATTCCACTTTTCTGCCATTTCCCTCCGGCGTCGATCTTTGGTTCATATCCCTCACTATTCTTCAACCCGCGCGGATGCCCTTTTATGCCGTTGTTGCCTCGGTGGGGTCGGTGATTGGTTCCTCGGTGCTATTCTTTATTGCTCGCAAAGGGGAAGAAGTTCTCATTGAGAGAAAGTTAAAGGATCACCGCGCTAATCGGGTCAGGGAATGGACAGAGAAATATGGGTCCATAGCCGTTTTCATCGCTGCTTTGCTTCCTCCGCCCGCACCGTTCAAATTATTCGTAGCGTCAGCAGGACTGTTGAAAATGCGCTATACGAAATTTGCCGTATCGTTATTAGTGGGGCGACTAGTCCGGTATTTCTTGGAGGGATTGCTCGCGGTTCGCTATGGCCGTCAAGCGTGGGATTTGCTATTGCGGGCAGGGCCGGCGGTGTTTTTTGTGCTGGCTGCTGGGTTTGCTTTGTGGCTGCTGATCCTATTCTTGAGTCGCAAAACTACACCAGCTGGAAATTAATTAAATCCCCAGAAGATCCCATTTTGCGTCAACCTGTGCCTTGGTCTTTGCATCCATTTTGATTTCATCTGGCCAGGGTCTGTAAAATCCCTCGGAAGGACCTTTCGTGGTGGCATCGATACCCATTTTTGAACCGTAATTCGGCAAGCGGCTGGAATGATCCAGCGAATCCACTGGCCCCAGCGTAAATTGGATGTCCCGCTCCGGATCAATGTGATTCAACGCTTTCCAAGTTACCTCGCGCAGATCACGTACATTGACATCGTCATCCACAACAACAATGCATTTTGTAAACATCGCCTGACCCAGCGACCAGATTGCGTTCATCACTTTTCGAGCCTGCCCAGGATATGATTTCCGGATCGCTACAATCATCAAGTTGTGGAAGATTCCTTCGGCTGGCATGTGCATATCCATGATTTCCGGCATCTGGAGTTTCATCAATGGTAGAAAAATACGCTCCACGGCGTTTCCCATAAAGTAATCTTCCATCGGTGGAGGTCCAACAATGGTTGTCAAATAGATTGGGTCGCGCCTGCGACAAACACAGGTTACATGGAAAACTGGATATTCGTCCGGCAGCGAATAATAGCCAGTATGATCGCCGAAAGGGCCTTCTGTGCGAAGCTCGGATAAATCGACGTAACCCTCGAGCACGATCTCTGCCGTCGCTGGAACTTCAATGTCTACCGTCCGGCAGCGAATCATCTCGACAGGTTTGCAGCGCAGGAATCCAGCAAACAACATCTCGTCGAGGTCGGGAGGAAGAGGAGCCATCGCGGAAAAAGTGACCGACGGATCGGTCCCAATCGCCACGGCAACTTCCATGCGCCCGCTCTTGTTGAGCTTCGTGGCACGGCGAAAGTGCTCGGCTCCATGCTTGTGAATTTGCCAGTGCATTCCCGTGGTCCGCTCGTCATAAACCTGCATTCGATAAAGGCCGCAATTGCGCTTGCCGCTTTCCGGGTGATGAGAAAATACGGTTCCAAATGTGATGTAGTGCCCGGCATCGCCCGGCCAGCATTGCAAGATAGGCAAATCGAAAAGAGAGAAATTCCTTTCCTCGACGACTTCATGAACAGGGCCGTTCTTAACGGTCTTGGGAATGAAGGAGCCTATCTCCGCGAGCCGAGGAATCATCTTGAGCTTTTCAAAAAGGCCTTCGGGTGGTTTCAAATGAACCAATTCCTGAATTCGTTGAGCAACATCGTCTACCGATTCCACCCCTAATGCGATTTCCACTCGCCGCTGAGAGCCTAAAGAATTGATCAATACCGGTATATTGCTTCCCTTAGCGTTTTCAAATAATAATGCTGGCCCGCCGAGCTTGGAAACCCGGTCGGTGATTTCTGCGATCTCCAGTATCGGGTCCACCTCTATGGAGATTCGCTTTAACTCTCCAGCTTGATCCAGCGCCTTGATAAATTCCCTCAGATCGTCGTATGCCAATTTACAGCCTTTCCGATTGGAAAAGTTTTACACTACGCCACCTGCCTAGGGGCCGTCCACCATTATATAGCTCATTAAATCACTAGAGAATCAACATGCAATCGCCATAGGAATAAAATCGATAACGATTCCGCACAGCACGTTCATAGGCAGCCAGAGTTATCTCGCGCCCCGCAAAGGCACACACCAGCATCAGCAGCGTTGTGCGGGGAAGATGGAAATTGGTGAGCAAGCCGCCGGTTACGCGAAACTCAAAACCAGGTCGGATAAAAAGTTCTGTTTCGCCACGCTCGGCTTTTATCCGTCCATTATTCTTTGCAGCCACGTGCTCGAGCGTGCGAACGGTGGTTGTTCCCACCGCTATTAGGCGTCGGTTCCCTCGGTTCTCTCGGTTTAAGCGGTTCGCCGCATTCGGGTCAATTTCGTAGAATTCCGGGTGCATCCGGTGCAGGTCGATTTTGTCCTCGTGGATCGGCTGAAATGTTCCCAACCCGACGTGCAAAGTGATCTCGGCCAGCTCGACTCCACGGGAAGCGATCATTTCAAGAATTTCGGGAGTGAAGTGCAGGCCGGCGGTTGGCGCTGCGACAGAACCGTTTTGCTTTGCGAAAACCGTTTGGTATCGGATACGGTCGTCCGCGGAATCAGGGCGGGAAATATAGGGCGGCAGAGGAATGTGCCCTAACGCCTCGATGGCTTCGGCTAACGCGATTCCTTCTGGAAAGCGCAGGGTTCTGAGACCGAAATCGCCTCTGCCGATGACTTCAGCTTCCAAGGAAGGGCAGGGAATTTCCGAGGGTCCGATTTCTACGTCCGATTTGTGAAAAATAATTCTTTCTCCAATCCCAACTTTACGACCGGGCTTGACTAAAGCTTCCCAAGTTCGAGGATCAAGTTGCCGGATTAGAAGCACTTCGATTTCCGATTTCAGGTATTCGTGCCGCGCTGGATTTGTTTTTCCGATTGGCTGCGCGGAAGTTCCTAGCCTGTGGCCAAAGAGACGGGCAGGGATGACGCGAGAGTTGTTTAAGACAACAAGATCGTCTGGTTGCAAATACTGCGGGAAATTGCGAAAGTCATCATCGATCAACCGTCCCGTTTCTCTATCGATCACGAGCATTCGGGATTCGTCACGATTGCGTGCAGGATGCTGAGCGATCAAATCCTGCGGCAGGTGATAATCGAAATCTTCTAAATTAAGCTGTGAATTAGACATTACATGCAACGGATTGAAATAATATCATCAAGCGATGCGGGGCGGGGTTAATGGATTTATTTGCATGGAAAGTTCCAAAATCTTTCCTGCTCCTTGCGCGAGCAGGTTTTCTGCGGTTTTCATTCCAAGGACTTCTGCTGCATGAATCGTCTCCATGCGATCGGTCTGCCAGTTTATCGGTGCGGACAACTCCGATGCTCGAAAGATTTGGGTTCCTTCCGGATGTACGACCACAGCAGAGATACGAATACGATCCTGCTGCTGTTGTGTAATAGCGGCGATGGGAATCTGGCAACCGCCACCAAGCCTGTGCAGCAAGGCCCGTTCCGCCGTGGCGCTCACTCGCGCCCAGCGGTCTTCCAGATGATTCAAAACCTGAAGTGTATCCTCATTATCTTGGCGAGCCTGCACAGCGAGCGCTCCTTGACCCACGGCCGGGCAGAGTAGCTCAGGAGTAAAATACTCCGTGATTTGATCTTCCAAACCCAGGCGGCGAAGACCCGCGGCAGCCAGCACGATGGCATCTGATTGTCCCTCGCGCAATTTACGCAGTCTAGTGTCCAGATTTCCGCGCAAAGGCTCAATCCGCAAGTCTGGTCTGATGTGCTTGAGTTGCGCAGACCTTCGCACGCTGCTGGTTCCTATGAGCGCGTGCATGGGCAGATCAGCGAAACGCTTTCCATAGCGGCTGATGAGAACATCGCGCTGGTCCTCGCGGCGAGGGATCGCGGCTAACACTAAGCCTTCGGGCATTTCCGTTGGGAGGTCCTTCAAACTATGCACGGCTAGATGCGCCTTGCGCTCCAGCAGGGCTTCCTCGATCTCTTTAGTAAATAGCCCCTTGCCGCCGATCATCGGTAATGGCTCGCTGCTGAGGCGGTCGCCGGTGGTTTTTACCGTCAGGATTTCCACGGTAACACCGCTCACCAGCCGCTCAATTTCTTGTTTTACCCAATGCGACTGGCAAAGGGCGAGAGGGGAACCGCGAGTGGCAAGGATGAGTTTTTGAGGTGACAATGAATTGCAGCCACGCCTAACTTTTTAGATTGAAAATCCTGCGGACTGTTTCGACCAGTTTTAAGCCGTCAGGGTGCTGCGCCAAAGTTTTCAGTTCCGTTACGGGCGAATGAAGCATCTTGTTGATCATGTGCTTTGTCATGGCCTCGACGGCCTCTCGCTGACTGGCGGACATTTTTCGAAACTCCGATTCCAGGCGCGTAATTTCATCCTGGCGGATTTTCTCGAAGTGAGCTTGCAGATCGACGATCGTGGGAACCACGTCCAGCGTTTTGAGCCGACGCATCAACTTCTCAACTTCTGCGTCCGTAATCTGCTCGCCGAGTTGAGCTTCCCGCGTACGTTCTTTCAGATTCGATTGGACTACGCCCTCCAGGTCATCAATGTCGTAAAGGAAGAGGTTGTCGAGTTTGTTGACTTCCGGGCTGATGTTGCGAGGGACGGCGATGTCGACCAAGAAAATAGGGCGGTTTTTCCGGTCTGCCAATAGCCGCTGCGCCTGCGACTTGCTGATAATAAATTCCTGTGCCGCCGTTGAGCTAATCAAAATGTCACACTGCGCGGCGTAATCCAGAAAACGGTCAAAAGGAATCGCTCTGCCCTGGAGTGACGCTGCCATTTCCTCGGCTCTTGAAGCAGTACGATTGGTGACCATGATTCCGGCTGCGCCGCTGTGCAGCAAATGCTTGGCGGCGAGTTCGCTCATTTTGCCAGCGCCGATGAGTAGAATGTGTTTGCCATCCAGAGAACCGAAAATCTTTTTGGCCAGTTCCACGGCGGCATAACTGACCGACACGGCGGAGGTGGCGATGGCGGTTTCGGTCCTCACCCGCTTGGCGACTGAGAAGGACCGGCAGAGCACTTCGTCGAGAATGCCTCCGAGGGTTCCTGCCGTGCGTGCGACGTTGTAAGCAGCTTTTACTTGGCCGAGTATCTGCGTTTCCCCGATAATCATGGAGTCCAAGCTGGAGGCCACCCGGAAAAGGTGCCGGATAGCGTCTTTCTGACGATATTCGTACAGGTAGGGCTGCAATTCAGCATAGGAACGATGCTTCAGTTCGGCGAGGAATTCACCCAGCCGCGGCCCAATGCCGCCGTCGTCGCGCTCCGCTAGGGCTAGAATTTCAACACGATTACAAGTGGACAGGATGTACGTTTCTGCAATGTCGGGCAAAGAGGTAGCTTGCCGCAGAGCATCCGGGAGCATTTCTTCGGCAATGGCCAATTGCTCGCGAACCTCTACGGGCGCCGTTTTGTGACTCAATCCTACGAGACAGAAGTTCATCAGTTATCTTCCGGTTTTTTGCCGGACACCTATTAAAAAAATGAAACGCTTGATGGCGTTTCTTATCGCGAAACAAACGAATGCAATCCAGTGTTCGTGCCCCAGGTTACCAGGATTGCTGCAAATCCAAGAATGGCAAAATATGCCGCTTTGCGACCACGCCACCCGGCGGACCAGCGGGCACAGAGCAGAAACAGGTAAATCAGCCAGGTGATGAACGACAAAGCGATTTTGGGGTCCAAGGGCCAACTCGGTCCCCAAACGGAACTGGCCCACACCGCGCCGCTCATGATTCCCAGGGTGATGAAAGGAAACCCGATGGCCAGAGATCGGTAAGCCAGGTCATCAATGGATTCCAGCGGAGGCATACGATGATAGAACGACCGGGGCTTTTTTGACTTCAGTTCCCGCTCCTGGATCAGATACATAATGCCGGCAATAAAAGTAAGGAAAAAAGCAGTGTAACCGAGGACGATTAGGGAAACATGAATATACAGCCACGCCGTGCGCAGCAAAGGAATTTCCTGCGGAACGGTATCCCCGTTCAAAACGGAAGTCATGGTCAGGATGAAAACCAGCGGGAAAACGAATACGCTAATGGAATGAAAGCGGTATCGCCAGTAGACAAACAGGAAGGCGGTAGCCAGAAGAAATGCCGCAAGAGACGCCGCTTCTTGAAGAGTCGTAATAGGAAAATGCTGGAGAGACAGCCCATCCTCAATCAGCGATACCAGATGAAAAACTGCACCTAGGCTGATGGCCGACAAGGCGATGCGGAAAACTTTTTCCCGGCGGCCGACCACGGTGAGCACTGCATGCAGCAAGCCCAGTGAATAGAGGGCTAAGGCTACAACCAACCATAAATGGGACATGTCAGATATGCCTCCACAGGCTCATCTATATTATAGCGGAATACTCAGTGCATTATATTAACCTGACAAATCTAGATCGGGCTGATCTCACGGCCATTTGCGCATCAGCTTTGTGGGTTGGCATGCGATTCTCCCCCCAGTTTGGAATTAATGGATTGCAGAATCTCAATTTGCCGGGCAAGGGCAGAGCGCAATTCAACCAGGTGTTGTTCTCGCATCTCATCGAGCTTGGCGTGCAACGTCATGATTTCCAGCTCAGCTTTGAGATTCACTTCGTAATCATGGTGTGCCTCCAAACGGTCCTTGGATGCCTGGCGATTCTGGCTCATCATAATGACGGGCGCTTGCAGCGCAGCCAGGCAAGACAGGATCAAGTTGAGGAGAATGAAAGGGAAGGGGTCAACGGCTGCCGCAGATTTGGCATTGAGAATTATCCAGGCGAACATCACGGCCAGAAAAAGGGTAATAAACGTCCAACTGCCGCCGAAGGAGGCCACATGGTCGGCCACTCTTTGGCCAAAGGTGAGTTGTTCCTCAAAGACCCGGTTAGTATCCTGGGCGACATGTTTTCTTCCGATGATCGATTGGAAGACCCGTTGTTCCCACTTGCCCAGCCGGTGAAGATAATCTGTTTTGTCTATGCGGTTCATGTCGTGCAAGGGATGCCTCCTCAAAAGAGAATGTGATTAAAAACGATAGTAATTCCTGGTGAAGGAAAGAACAAGTAATAGGCTGGAATAATCGGGAACGGTCTAATCAGCGCACAAAGATTGTTTCCTGCTGGCGGTGTTTTGCTCTCCCCTGAAACCAGTGCATAATACCGAGAGAGAAAATCACAGCCAACACGCGGCGTGAAGTCGTATGTCCACGCGCAAATTGGTTGTAGACCGCTCTAACCAGATGTCTGAGCCAACCACTCCACTCATGCGGCAGTACCGCGAGATCAAGCAAAAGTTTCCTCATGCCTTGTTGTTTTTCCGCCTGGGGGACTTCTACGAACTCTTTTTTGAAGATGCCGTGCTGGCTTCAAGAGAATTGCAGATTACATTAACCTCTCGCAACAAGGAAAAAGGCCAGCCCATTCCGATGTGCGGAGTGCCTCACCATGCAGCGGAAAGCTACATGGCGCGGCTCATCCAGAAGGGCTACAAAGTGGCGGTGTGCGACCAGGTGGAGAATGCCTCGCTTGCGAAAAAGCTGGTTCGCAGAGAAGTGACGCGATTGGTCACCCCAGGCACGGCTGCCGGCCTTCCCAGCATGTCTCCCAGAGACAATAACTACCTGGTGGCGGTTTATCGAGCAGGCGAGCGAACTGGTTTGGCGTGCCTGGATGTTTCGACCGGCGAATATCGCGCCACGGAGTTCGCGGGGCCAGATCGAGACTTGCGCCTCGCAGAGGAACTCGATCATCTCCGGGCAAAGGAATTGGTTTATCCAGCCACTGGATTTCCGCAGGGAAACGCAGAAGATCGTTTGTTGTTTGGCGAAACGAATGGAATGCACCAAGGTGTTGCGCGCACGCCGCTGGAGGATTGGGTTTTCGGTTATGACTATGCGCTGCGATTGCTGACGGGCCATTTCCACGTGCAGTCTCTGGATGGATTTGGGTTTGAAGGGAAATCAGAAGCAGTTTCCGCGTCGGGAGCCTTGCTGCATTATCTCAAAGAAACGCAGCAAGGAACCCTGGCGCACGTGGACCGAATCCATTTCTACGAACGCCAACAATGGATGGTGATCGATGCGGTGACGGTTCGAAACCTGGAGCTTGCAGAACCGCTGTTTACCGGCGAAGCGGCCGCTACGTTGCTTTCGACGATTGACCATACGGCCACCGGCATGGGTGCGCGGCTGCTCAAGTCATGGATGTTGCGACCATCGCTGGATCGTAGCGTGATCGAGGCGCGTCTCGATGCAGCGGGCGAATTGATGGCAGACCCTATCACCTTGGGCCGGATCAAAAAAGAACTGGGAGCCGTGTATGACCTGGAGCGGTTGCTGAGCAAAGTCACACTGAGCACAGCCACGCCGCGAGACTTGGCCGGGTTAGGCAATTCACTGGCGCCGTTGCCTGAAATCCGCAAATTACTAGCTCCGCTCACAGCTTTACGCCTGCGAGAACTGTGGGCGGAAGTGGATGAGCTGACCGATGTGCGCGAATTGCTCGCGAAAGCGCTGGCGGATACACCTCCGATCCAATTGAAGGAGGGAGGAATTATTCGCGACGGTTACCATGCGGAGCTAGACGAGTTGCGGGGTATGAGCCATTCCGGCAAGCAGACCATCGCGGCCATGGAGGCACGTGAGCGCGCGCAGACCGGCATTTCATCGCTGAAGATCAAGTTCAACGATGTGTTTGGGTATTACATCGAGGTCTCCAAACCAAACCTGCCGCTGGTGCCGGACCGCTATGAGCGCAAGCAGACGCTGGTGAACGCCGAACGCTTCACAACGCCGGAATTGAAAGAATACGAGCGCAAAGTGCTGGACGCCGAACAGCGCATGCAGGAGATCGAGCAGAGATTGTTTCTGGAACTGCGCGCCGCCGTCGGCGAGCAGGCCTCGCGCATTCGGCGCACGGCCGCAGCGGTGGCGGAAGCGGATGTGCTGTCGGGCTTCGCGCAGTTGGCGGCGAATCAGCGCTATTGCCGTCCGAAGTTTTCCGAAGACGGTGTGCTGGAAATCGTTGCGGGCCGCCATCCGGTGCTGGAGCGGCTGGCCGATCAACAGCAGGGCTAGCGGTTTGTGCCCAACGATCTGAGAATGGACTCCGATCAAGAACGCATTCAGCTCATCACCGGGCCTAACATGGGCGGCAAGTCGACGTATCTGCGCCAGGCCGCGCTGATTTCGATTTTAGGGCAAATGGGAAGTTATGTTCCTGCAGAAAGAGCTTTGCTGCCGATCTTTGACCGTATCTTTACGCGCATCGGCGCCAGCGATAATCTCGCGCGCGGCCGCTCGACCTTTATGGTGGAGATGACCGAGACCGCAGTGATTCTGAACACTGCAGGGAAGGGGAGCCTGATTATTCTGGATGAAATTGGGCGCGGCACGGCCACCTTCGACGGCCTGTCCATCGCCTGGGCCGTGGTGGAGTATCTGCATTCCAAGAGCGGGGCGAAGGCGCTGTTCGCCACGCACTATCACGAATTGACGGAACTGGCGGACCATCTGGCAGGAGTGAAGAACCTTCATGTGTCCGTCAAAGAGACTGGAGGCGACATCGTCTTTTTGCGGCGCGTGGAGCCGGGCCGCGCGGACCGCAGCTATGGCATCGAGGTGGCTAGGTTGGCTGGCCTGCCGATGAGTGTGATTGAGCGAGCCCGCACGATTTTACGCCAGCATGAGCAGAGCGAACATAAGTTGAGCGACCATCTTTCCCCCGGAGCAAGCATTCCTGATACTATGCAGTTCACCCTTTTTACCCCGTCCTCTCACCCTGTCTTAGAGCAACTCTGCCAAGCCAACCTGGATGAAATGAAGCCGATTGATGCGCTGAACCTGCTGGTGGAATTGAAGAAGAAAATAGCTGACGATTAGCTCAATAAATCCATGATAGACAAATCAAAAGATTAGATCTCGTGGAGTGGGATTCGAATCTATAGTCTTTAATATATGGGATTTTATTTAATGTTAATAGAGGGTCGCGGAATCATGAGTTCCAGAATTCTGCGCCAGAAGCTCTTCTTTTGAGGAGAAAGCATATCGCGCACGTAGCCGGTGGCTTCCGCTGCGGAAGCGGTCATGCGCTCCACGTTGGCTGAGGATTGAGCCAGAGACTCCGCAGCCGCATTGAGATTTGGGTCGTCTGCGCGGCGCTGCAATGCCTGGGCTGCTTCTGTCGAAGCTTCGAGAAGTAGGCGAGGCTGGTCGCCTAACTGGTTCGCCATGTTGGCGACAGCCTGGGTGGAGTCCTGAACGCCCGCGAGCGCGTCTTTGGCTACAAAAAGCATCGCTTCTGTAGCAGTCGTCAGGCGTTCGGTTCGCTGATCCATTTTGTCAATTAAGCGGCCAAAACGAATGGCGTCAATCGCTGCCGCGCGAGTGAGCGCCTTGATGTGACTCGCCGTATCCCGGTAATAACCCCTCTGCTCTTCCATGACGGAGCGAGCCAGGAGCATGGTTTGGCGCGCTTCCTGAGCAACATCGAGCGCGGACAGATGCTGTTCAGCGAAACTTGCCGACGCTTGGTGCAAGATGTATGTGATCTGAAGGCCGATGATGCAGGCAAGCAATAATAAGCCCGTCAGCAGGCCACTGCGAAGGTAATACATTATTTACGGAGTGGATTGTATTGGAATAGTACGCGAAATCAGCAAACGATTGACATTGGGACTTGAAGCGGTGGAATAAGTAATGTCCAGATTGATTCCATCAATTTCCGCTCGTTCAGCGCTGCCGCTGCCGGTGGTGGTGGGGCGCACCTGCAAAGTGCTGCTGTCGCAGGTTGCCTTACTGATACTCAGAGAAGAGCCAGAGCTTGAATAGTTGGATAACGTTGAAGACATGGTGCCTGTGTTGACATCAGTCGAAGAAGTGGCCGACCAAACAGTGAACAGAGAGATTGAGCGACCGGAATTGCCTTGCTCTCTTGCGCGGATTCGCAGAGTGGCAGCGGTGACGGTGTCGACGTCGGAGGGACAGGTGAGGGCAAAGTAGACATCATTGGAAGGCGTGGAAAGGTTGTTGGCGGAAACGATGACTGTGCCATCGGGACTATCGAGATCGTCATCGACTTTGGACCAGAGCGGAGCGGTGGTCCAGGAACCGGAAGCACCGTTGACCAGGCCGAGATTTTGTACCAATCGTTGTGAGAGAGTTTACATCACAACTTGTGGTTGTGAAACTGTTTTCCAGACAGGGGTATA
>MEKX01000054.1 GCA_001767075.1 Acidobacteria bacterium RIFCSPLOWO2_12_FULL_54_10
TCAGCTCCGGCTGCCAGTGGGTTGCGGCAGGCGCTCAACTGGGGGGGCCGGATTTGTATTTTGATCCCTGCGCGTTCGTGGCTCCTCCTCCCGGAATCATCGGCAATGCAGGCCGGAACATTATCGTCGGGCCGCGTGTGGTGAATATGGACCTTTCGCTGCAAAAGAGCTTTCCGCTCGGAGGAGAGCGCGCACTTCAATTCCGCGCGGAATTCTTCAACCTCCTGAATCATTCCAACTTCAACCCGCCGGAAAGGGACTTCGGAGCTTCCATTTTCCAGAGTGCGGTTACCCGCAATCCCAATGCGGGCCGCCTGACTTCCACAGCAACAGAAGCCCGGCAAATCCAATTTGCACTGCGGCTTTCCTTCTAGCCTTGCGAGCTGCCAGTAATTGAACGTTACTTTTTCCCAACATGCGGATAAAATGAAAGAACGGCCCAGGTTTTTTCCGTTCCTTCATACCATGCGATTTTTTTAGGAGGCATAGTGATTTGGCAATTAAAAACAATCGGCAGAATTAGGCATTCTTTTTTATTGCTGGTTCTGTTTCTGTCCGTAACGTCGCCCGTTGAAATGTTCGCCCAGGGAAGCACATCTGCTGGGAATGCCCCAGCGGCCAACGCTGCGCAGGGAAGTTCTGAATCGGCAAGGCAGGCTTCCAATCAGAACGGCGGCGGTGGGCGAATTAGCGAAGAGGAGCTGGCGGGTTTGCCGCTGAATGGCCGCAGCTATAGCCAGCTTGCGACCTTGCAGGGCGGCGTTAGCGAGACCGGCGATTCCGGCGGTTCCGGCGCTGCGTCGCGCGGAGTTGGCGGCGGAGGGTTGAGCGTATCCGGGGGCCGCTCCGCTTCAAACACCTTCCTGTCGGACGGGACCATGATCATGAACAGCAACAATGAGGCCCCGCGCAGCGCCGCAGGTGTACAGCTCGGATCGGATGCTGTGATGCAGGTGCAGGTTTTCAGCAACACCTATTCAGCAGAATACGGGCGCAGCAGCGGCGGCGTGCTTAATTCCATATCCAAATCAGGCACTCCGCAGTTTCGTGGAACCCTGTTCGAGTATTTCCGCAATAGCAAGATGGATGCCAGGAAATTTACCGACGGCTCGGAGCCACCGCCATTCAAGCGTAATCAATTCGGATTTACTCTGACAGGTCCAGTTGTGAAGGACCGCACCTTCTTCATGGGCAGTTTTGAGGCAATGCGCGACCGGTACGCGGAAACCGTTATCAATACGTTCCCCGACCCCTTTGCACGGCTGGGAAGAATTACACCGGATTGCAGCGGCATCATACGGCCCAATGATTCAGGCAGTCGCATTGTGCAGGTGCATGAAATCGTTAAGCCATACCTCACGCTCTATCCCGTTCCGACCGGAGATTGCAAAGGAGGTGGTGTACAAGAGAACGCTGGCGTGCGCTACTTGCCGACGGACGAAGAATTTTTTGTCGTGCGTATGGATCATCAGCTAACGCAGCGAGATAGTTTTTTCGTCCGCTACACCTTTGACGATGCCACCAGCGACACCTCTCTGGAAAGTTACCTCTTCAACAGGAGAAATCTGAGCCGCCAGCAATATCTGACGCTGGTGGCCACGCACATCTTCAGTCCTTCGCTATTGAACACAGTTCGTCTCGGTTACACTCGCCCAAAGAATTCTTCCGTGAGTATTGCAACAGTTTCCGAAGTTCCCATAAATCTCTACTTTGTTCCTAATGGACTCGTTTTCGGGCAAATCGATGTGCCAGGCATCACTACTTTTGGTCCCGCCAATAATGCGCCGGAAAGTTTCACGATGAATTCATTCCAATATTCGGATGATTTGGTCATGCGCCGGGGCGCGCATGGTTTGCGTATGGGCGGAGAGGTTCACAGGTATCGATGGGACAACTTTGGAACCCTGGAAAAGGGCGGCATTTGGTCCTTCAATAGTTTGGATAGTTTTTTGCAAGGCGGTCCTGAAGGGACTAATTTGCGAGTTGCGCTGCCAGAATCCTCGAACGACAAAGCGCTCCGCCAGACGCTGTTCGGGTTTTATCTGCAGGATGAGTATCGGATGAGCTCGCGTCTGCAACTTAGTCTGGGGCTGCGTTACGAGTTCGCTACCATGATCAAGGACAATTACAACAGCACGGCGTTTCTGCCAGATACGATCCGCGGCAGGGAGTCTGACGTACAGTTGGGACCATATGTTCGTGATAATCCATCGCTGCTCAATTTCTCACCGCGATTTGGAATCACTTGGTCTCCTGGAGGCAATCAAAACTTGGTAGTGCGGGCGGGATTCGGAATTTTCTACGATGAGCTAATGCAGTATGTGGTGCAGCAGCGACGCAGCTCGCTGCCATTTTATAAAATCGCAGCGCGAACCAATTTCAACGCTACATCAACATTCCCCTTAGCATTGAATGCTATTGCAGCAGCACCGTCCCAGTCGCGGTTCACGCTCCGCGTGCTGGATTATCAAAATATCTCCAGTCCACAGGTCTATCGCTACAACGTCGGGGTGCAGCAAACGCTGCCTGGAGGCTGGAGATCACAGGTCAACTTTGTGGGAGCCAGAGGAAACAATCTCTACCGTAGTTATGAGACAAATTTGTTCCCTAACCCCATCGTCCGATCTGATGGATCGTTGTGCTTCCCGCCCGATATCACCACGGTCGATCCAGCGCGAATCGATCCATCCTGCCCCGCTGTTTCGCCACTACGTGCCGGTCCGGTGAACCCTGAATTTAGCGGCATTCAAATGCTGTCGAGCGATGCACAGTCGTTCTATAACTCGCTACAACTATCGGCTGGCAAGAGCGCTGGCAGGAATTTTTCCGTGTCGGCGACGTATACCTTTAGCAAATCAGTGGATGAAAGCTCCTCCCACCAGGGCGGCAATTTTCAGTACGCTCTATTGCGAAAGTTGGAGCGCGGGTTGTCTGATTTCGATATCCGAAACCGGCTGACAATAAATTACTTTTACACCTTGCCTTTTGGCAGCGGCCAGAAATGGCTGACTTCAGGTTGGCTGGGGCATGTGGTTGGGGGATGGCGCTTGGGTGGCATTGCTTCATTCCGCAACGGCACACCCTACGCGCCGCAGATCAATGTTCGAACTCGAGGTTATCTGTTCGCTGCCTCCAGACCGAATTTGCTGCCAGGACAAAGCACCGATCCCTCCGAGGGAAGTTCGGCAGGATGCGGAGGTGGAATCATTCCAGCCGGCACTCCGCTGGGAACCAGTGAGCGATACTTCGATCCTTGCGCATTCAGTGTTCCCGCTCTTGGGACACTTGGAAATTTGGGACGAAACACTATGATCGCGCCAAGTGTTTTTACCATGGATATGTCCTTGCAGCGCGATTACTCGATTGACGGGAAAAGGAGCCTGCAATTCCGGGCGGAGTTTTTCAATCTGCCCAATCACACGAATTATGGCCGTCCGGAAACGCTGGTGTTCTCTGGGCAAACGGGCCGTTTGAACGAGACGGCGGGCAATATCCGCTCAGTTTCATCCGGAGCGCGACAAATTCAGTTGGCGCTGCGGTTGTCCTTCTAACAGGTTTTGAAATTCGTTAGGATTTGGCGGTTGAAGGCAATTGTCGATATATAGTTGGAGGAAGGAGCGGAGTATCTCTTTAATTGGGTGTTACATGAGCAGCCGGGCGAAAAGGATGAATGGGGACGCGATGCATCACATTTTGGCAAATTCTTTCTGAATCGAACCCTCACACCACAAGGTGAAGAATTTCAGGGCTGGTTTCCCCAAAAAATCGAATTTATTCCAGAGCAAATTGCTAAATAGTGATTATTAATATTTCCGGAAAAAATTATGCAACATATTGATATTATAGGAGATATGTTCTTTGCTTAATCGTGCTGTTCTGCTATCAGATAGGCAAGTTATTCAAGATTTAAGGGTGGTGATAGTAATCACGCGTAATGCTTGCATGAGCCATCTCTTTTCAGAACCTATAAATCAAAAAGACGAATTCGAATTGACAGCCAACGCGAAAACTTGCTAAATTAGGAAGGTT
Source organism: Acidobacteria bacterium RIFCSPLOWO2_12_FULL_54_10 (assembly GCA_001767075.1). Classification (GTDB taxonomy): domain Bacteria; phylum Acidobacteriota; class Terriglobia; order 2-12-FULL-54-10; family 2-12-FULL-54-10; genus 2-12-FULL-54-10. The sequence continues at coordinate 4,030 of MEKX01000054.1, forward strand.
TCACCCCTCTATAAGGAAGATTCCCTTTCAAGTGAGGGGGATTCTTCATTTACTCCCGAAATGCCTTACATTCCGAAAGGAATTGTTTAAGGTTCGGGCAGAGGAGTTTCTGCCAGGCTGTTGCTAGAAGTTGAACCGGCAGAGAGAATGCCAAGGATATTTTGTACGGATGAAAAACGGTTCTGTGCCGGTGGTATTAATGCCTTCGGCGAGGAACAACAGGAGACAGGGATTGCCCACATTTAATCAGCTAGTTCGGCACGGTCGAAAACCAGTAGGGGTGAAAACCAAGAGCCCTGCTTTGCAGTCGAGCCCTCAGCGGCGGGGTGTTTGCACCCGAGTTTACACGACAACTCCTAAGAAGCCGAACTCCGCGCTCCGGAAGGTGGCGCGTGTCCGATTGACAAATGGCATCGAGGTGACTGCCTATATCCCTGGCGTTGGCCACAACCTGCAGGAGCACTCCATCGTGCTGATTCGCGGCGGAAGGGTCAAGGATTTGCCCGGTGTTCGGTATCACATTATACGCGGCACGCTTGATACGGCAGGCGTAGCCAATCGGAAGCAGAGCAGATCGAAATACGGGGCTAAGCGACCTAAAGCCTAATCGCAGGAATACGCAAAGCAGCCACAGAATTTATTAGCGTTAGAGAGGCAAAGAAGCTGAAATATGCCAAGAAAAGGTTTCATTCGACATCGCACGGTTGCTCCTGATCCAGTCTATGACAGCACACTCGCGGAAAGATTTGTGCACTGCTTGATGTGGGGAGGGAAGAAAGCGACCGCAGAGCGGATATTCTACGATGCCCTAAAAAAGGTGCAGGAGCGTTCCGGTGAGGAAGCGATCAAGGTGTTCAAGAAAGCAGTGGAAAACGTAAAGCCAGTGATGGAAGTAAAGTCTCGCCGGGTGGGCGGCGCAAACTACCAAATACCGGTCGAAGTGAACCAGGAGCGGCGTACCAGCCTGGGCATTCGATGGATCATTGGCTATGCCCGTAATCGCGGCGAAAAAGGGATGATGGAACGGCTCGCCGGGGAAATCCTGGATGCTTACAATAACCGAGGGTCCGCATTTAAGAAGAAAGAAGATACCCACCGGATGGCTGAGGCAAACAGGGCTTTTGCACACTACCGCTGGTGATTGAATTCCAGCAGAGACTCCAAGCTTGCACAGATTCACGGTCATTAAACAAAGGTAATCTTCGCAATAGAGAAATTCGAAGAGTTCTTCTGGAAAGCAGCAATAGAAAACATTTATGCCTCGTCAAAGCCCATTAGAGCGAACTCGTAATATCGGCATCATGGCTCACATTGATGCCGGTAAAACGACAACGACGGAGCGGATTCTCTACTACACGGGAATTACGCATCGAATCGGCGAGGTGCATGATGGCACTGCTGTCATGGATTACATGGCACAAGAGCAGGAACGAGGCATCACCATCACATCGGCAGCAACGACTTGTTTCTGGAAAGATGTGAGAATCAACATTATTGACACTCCGGGGCACGTGGATTTTACTGCCGAGGTCGAAAGGTCATTGCGGGTGCTCGATGGCGCCGTAGCTGTGTTCGATGCCGTCGCAGGCGTGCAGCCGCAGTCGGAAACCGTCTGGCGGCAGGCCGATAAATACGGCGTTCCGCGCATCGCTTTTATAAACAAGATGGACCGCGTCGGCGCGAATTATGAACGATGCATAAATATGATTCGCGATCGACTGGTGGCACGCCCGGCTGCCATACAGATCCCACTTGGCCAAGAGGATGCATTCAAGGGGGTTATCGACCTGTTTCGGATGAAGGCGATCATTTACCAGGATGATACGCAGGGGTCTAAGTTTGAGGAACAGGACATTCCTGCACAATATGCTGAAGATGCTAAAACCTGGCACGATCAATTGGTTGAATCCATTTCAGAGCACGACGACGCTCTGATGGAAAAATATGTGCATGGAGAGGAACTCACGGAGAAAGAGCTTCGCGAGAGTTTGCGGCGGTCTACAATCGCATTGAAATTAGTGCCTGTTGTCTGCGGGACGGCCTTCAAAAATAAAGGTGTGCAACCATTACTGGATTCCGTGGTTGATTTTCTGCCTTCGCCACTGGATATTCGTCCGGTGAAGGGCACTTCGCTAAGCGGAGAAACTTTGGAACGGAGCGCTTCCGACAGTGAGCCTTTTGCGGCTCTAGTGTTCAAAATCATGACGGATCCCTATGTGGGGCAACTGTCCTTCTTCCGCGTCTACTCGGGGTTTTTGAAGACCGGATCGCAGGTTCTGAATGCAACGCGAGACCGCAAAGAGCGCATTGGCCGGCTACTCAAGATGCATGCCAACAAGAGAGAAGACATTCAGGAAGTCTATGCTGGAGATATCGCTGCTGCCGTCGGCTTAAAGAATGTTTCAACCGGAGACACGATTTGCGATGTGGATTCGCCCATCATTCTGGAGAATATTGTATTCCCGAATCCGGTGATCTCGGTTTCGGTTGAACCAAAAACTAAGGCGGACCAAGAAAAACTTGGCACTGCGCTGGGGAAATTGGCGCAGGAAGATCCTACATTCAAAGTGCATGTGGATCCGGATACCGCGCAAACTCTTATTTCCGGTATGGGCGAATTGCATCTTGAAATCATCGTGGATCGGCTGGTGCGAGAGTTTAATGTAGGTGCTAACGTAGGACGGCCGCAAGTTGCGTATAGGGAAACCATTCGCAAGCCAGCCGAGGCAGTCGGCAAATATATTCGACAAACAGGCGGCCGCGGACAATACGGGCACGCTGTGGTATCCATTGAGCCACTTAAACCAGGTTCCGGATTTGAGTTTGTAAATAAAATTGTTGGCGGTTCAATACCAAGAGAATACATTCCCGCTGTGGAGGATGGTATTGAGGAAGCTCTGTCGTCAGGAGTATTGGCTGGATTCGAAATGGTGGATATCCGGGCTACGTTGCTCGATGGCAGCTATCATGATGTGGACAGCTCTGAAATGGCATTCAAAATCGCCGGTTCCATGGCATTCAAGGAAGCCTGCAGGCATGCCAGCCCTGCTCTTCTGGAACCCGTCATGAGTGTTGAAGTAGTCGTGCCAGAGGTATATATGGGAGACATTATTGGAGACTTGAATAGTCGCCGGGGCAGGATTGATTCCATGGAGCCTCTCGCTGGATCCCAAATCATCCGTGCTTTCGTGCCACTATCCGAAATGTTCGGATATGCTACAGAAATGCGATCCCGAACTCAGGGGCGAGCCACTTATACCATGCACTTTTCGCGTTACGAAGAAGTTCCTCTTTCGATCAGAGAGGAAATCATTGGGCGCCTGGAAGGAAGAGCTGTTAGGGGATAGGCAATTTAGCCACAAGAAGCTGAGTACCCTTAGCAAAGATCTAATAAAGAGCCAATTTTTTAATACGCTGGCATTATCTCGAAACCAGCCAAAGAGACGGAGAGGGAGCGATGGCGAAGGAGAAATTTGACCGCAGCAAGCCGCACGTAAACGTAGGGACGATCG
>MEKX01000055.1:0-7003 GCA_001767075.1 Acidobacteria bacterium RIFCSPLOWO2_12_FULL_54_10
AGTTCGCGGAAATATACATGAAATCCAAGAAGAAATTATTCCCGATCGGGTTTCCATGTCAGGAACTGTAGAAAGTAGCAAGACAAATGCCTATACGAATGCTGACTTGGGTTTATGGGGCTTTCTCGCTACCATTGCCATGTTGTTTGCAGGTTTTTCGAGCGCCTACTTGGTGCGGCGCGCTGCGGGAGACTGGCTTCCTATAGCGGCGCCTCAAGTGTTGTACTGGAATACGCTGATTCTGGTTTTTAGCAGCGCGGGCCTGGAAATAGGGCGGGCAGCTTTGCGTGCAGGGAAACAATCCGCGTTTCGATCATGGACATTTGCTGGAACGCTGCTGGGGTTTGCTTTCCTTGCAGGTCAGGTAATAGCCTGGAAACAATTGGTTGATATCGGAATTTTCCTGCCTACCAGCCCGCATAGCTCTTTTTTCTATATCTTTTCGGGTTTGCATGGAGTTCATCTACTGGGAGGAGTCGGCTGGCTGCTCTATTCATTTGGCCGGGCTTGGGGTGATTCGGAACGTGGATATACAGCACTCCGGCTCTGTGCAACGTATTGGCATTTTCTAACGGCTATTTGGTTGTTCATTTTTTATCTTCTTTTCAGCTTCCGTTAGACCGGAAAGCGAGGATTCATCAATGCATGCACAAACCATGAAAATGGAAACGCAAGAACTGAGTTTTGAGAAAGAAACTACCTTTGGCGTCAGTTGGCAAAAGCTGATGATGTGGATTTTCATTGTTGGTGATGCGTTGCTATTTGCCGGATTATTGGCTGGTTATGGGTTTGTCCGGCTGGCTAGTCCATCTTGGCCAAATCAATCAGAGGTTTTTCATCTAGAGTTGATCGGAGTAATGACGTTCGTGCTGATTTCCAGCAGTGCCACCATGGCGGCTGCTGTTGGAGCAGCGCAGCAGGGCAAGCGATCTCAGGCCACTAAGTTCATTTTATTCACGATCATTGGCGGGTTGATTTTTATGGGCATGCAAGCTTACGAGTGGTCCTCGCTAATCGGCGAAGGCGCTTCTCTCACTGCCAATCCCTGGGGAGTTCCGCTGTTCGGAGCGGCGTTTTTCGCTATAACCGGTTTCCATGGTTCCCACGTGCTGAGCGGTCTCATTATCTTGGCCATTGTAGCGATTCGCAATTCATCTGGACGTTCGACAGCAGCGGGCGTGGAATTGGCGGGTTTATATTGGCATTTTGTAGATTTAGTATGGGTTTTTGTGTTCACACTTTTTTACCTGATCTGAATAAAGGTAATGCTGATTCTGTCTAGGGCCCTGTAGGTCCAGAATTCGAGGTCTTTCATGAAAACCGGTGCGAAATTTTACTTTTCTACTTGGGGGATCCTGCTGGCGTTAACTGTGTTGATGTTAGTTACCGAATATCTTTCGCTGCCCAGAGGGTTTCTTCTAGTCCTGTTAGCCATGGCAATGTTAACAAAAGCATCCATCATTGGTCTCAATTTTATGCACCTTCGATCGGAAAAGCAGATTCTGATTTGGACAGTAGCTCTTGGCATCCTGATTACAGGGGCGATACTCTTTACCTTAATTGCCGTGGATGGGAACTACATATTGCATCATTCAGCTCAATAGAGAGGAAATAATGAGCAGTCACAAATGCTTAAGTTTTTTGGCAGGATTATTACTGGCCTTATTGGGTGCAACCACGCCGTCAGGAGCTTATTGCGCCATGTGCCAGACGACGTTGGCAAATAGTTCTGAAGCCCAGCAGCTTTCCGCTGGAATTAACGGGGGTGTAATTTTTCTATTAATAGCGCCGTTTGCCATTGCTGGGACGTTTTTTGTCATGGCGTTCCGTAATCGTATACCTGGAATTGTGAAGAATTTATTTCATTTTGCAGCAACTGGCTTGGCGGGGACTAAATCTGAGCGACAGGATCACCGACCAATAATACTGGGCTCTACAGTAAGCCATTCTGGGCAATCCAGTATTCAGGCTTGAATTTAGAGCACAAAAAAGATACGATCAAATACTTGTAGACAATAGTCCAAAGGGCGGGGAATTCCGATTGTATCCAGAGTTTTTCAGATGATGCGGGGTTATTTTCTGTCCAAATTTTAATTCTCAAAAAAGGAACAAAGAAATGATTCAAACAAAATTAAGTTGGTTGAGCGTATTTACGTTAGCAATTGCTTTAACAGGTTGCGGCGGTGGTCAGGAATCCGCCCCAGCAGGTGGAGCGTCAACGGAAGGAGCAGCCGCACCGGCCGCCGCGCCCTCAGCTCCAATTGATCCAGCCACCGCTGGGTCGGTAACCGGGAAAGTGGCTTTCACCGGCCAGGCACCTGCGAATCCAGTGATCCGCATGGATGCGACTCCCGCTTGCGCACAGGCTAATTCAGAGCCGGTTCATGCCGACGAGGTGCTTGTGAACGGCAATGGCACGTTGCGCAACGTGTTTGTTTATGTGAAAGATGGTTTAGGAGGCCGCACATTCCCTGCTCCTGCTGAAGAAGTAGAAATCGATCAACAAGGCTGCATGTATCGCCCGCATGTTTTGGGAGTGATGGTTGGCCAAAAAGTACGTATTAAGAATGCCGACTCCACAAACCATAACGTTCACCCGATGCCTACCAATAACAGAGAGTGGAACGTATCCCAGCCTCCGGGCGGGGAAGATTTGATTCGCGATTTCCCGCGGGCTGAAGTCATGATTCCAGTCAAGTGCAACGTTCATCCATGGATGAAGACTTATGTTGGAGTTTCCGCTCATCCGTTTTTTGCAGTGACAGGTGAGGATGGTTCTTTCGAATTGAAAGGTCTTCCTGCCGGGGAATACACCATCGGAATTTGGCATGAAAAGTACGGTACTCAGGAAATGAAAGTTACCGTCGAAGCACAAAAAGCAGCAACCGCTGATTTCAGCATCACGGGTTAGTCACGCTGGGAATTCCGGGGTTGCCTAAACAATAAGGCAACCCCATTTTTTGTCAGGAAACGGGAATATGGGTGAGAAAAGAGATTCCGTCTACATGCACCGTTTCGCAATACTGACCGCAATAGCGACATTCTTCCTGATCATGGCGGGGGCCTTAGTGGTCGGCAACGAGGCAGGGCTTGCTGTGCCAGATTGGCCGCTTTCCTATGGGACATGGATGCCTCCCATGGAAGGCGGAGTTTTTTATGAACACGGCCACCGTATGGTGGCAACTACGGTAGGCTTTCTGACAACGGTTCTAGTGTTATGGATCTGGCGCAAGGAACCGCGAAGTTGGGTCAAACGCCTAGGCTGGACGGCGCTGGCAGCGGTAATTGTGCAAGGCGTCTTGGGCGGAATCACAGTGCTCTATTTTCTTCCCGCGCCTGTCTCCATTACTCACGCCTGTTTGGCGCAGGCTTTTTTCTGCATCGTTCTGAGCCTTGCCGTTTTTACTAGTCCTGCTTGGCAATCGGTTCAGGAATCTCATGAAGATTCCGACTCTCCTGCCTTTCGCCACCTCTGTTTGGCTGCTTCAGCAGCGGTGTATATTCAGTTAGCTTTAGGTGCTGCAGTGAGGCATCGGGTGCTTGGAGTTTTGGCCCATTTGTTATGGGCGGGGATGGTTACAGTGATTATGCTGTGGATGGCCCGAAGGGCTTCCGTGCGCTGGCATCAATTAACTTCAGTGCATCGTTTATCAGGAGCGATAGTAATACTCTTAATATTGCAGTTAATCCTTGGAGCAGGTTCATATTTCATACGCGAGGCGACAAAGAATGCAGTCCAGCCGCAATTTTCGACGGTTTGGATTACCACGGCACACGTGGCTATAGGCGCCTTATTGTTGGGTTTTAGCTGGGTGCTAACGCTCATGGCTTATCGTAAATTACCATGTTCCAGTAAAATTTATTCGATGGCCGGTACTCCGGAAAAATCACTGGTATGATCCCATACGCCGAAACCATGGAACCGTCGTTGACCTCAGAAGCCTCCGGGTTCTTTGATTTTTTAGAACTCACGAAACCAAGGATAACTTCCTTGATTCTGATGACCACGATGCTGGGTTTTTATATGGGTTCTCCGAGTCTGTTTCCATTTCAGCTTTTTTTACACACGCTCATCGGCACATTGCTGGTGGCTAGCGGGGCTGCCGCTTTAAATCAGTATTGGGAAAGAGAAGCTGATGGCAAGATGTTACGGACGCGCTCTCGCCCTCTTCCCGCTGGAAGGATGCACCCCTGGAAAGCGCTGTGGTTTGGAATTCTGTTATCAGTAACAGGAATAGGCTACCTTGCGTGGATGACGAATTACCTGACCAGCCTGTTGGCGGCAATAACCCTGGTTATTTATATTTTTATGTATACACCCTTGAAATCGAGAACTCCGCATTGCACATTGGTGGGTGCTTTTCCTGGGGCTATTCCGATGTTGATCGGTTGGTGTGCTGTACAAGGACATCTCCCAGTTGAATCATGGGTTCTATATATGCTTCTTTTCCTATGGCAGTTCCCACACTTTTTGTCGATTGCGTGGTTATATCAAGAAGACTATGCACGAGGCGGTATTGCCATGCTTCCGGTGGTTGAACCGGATGGCAAATCCACAGCCCGGCAGATTATCGCATATTCGATCATGCTGCTTCCTCTGAGTTTAATTCCTACCTTGCTCGGCATGACGGGTCAAATCTATTTGATCGGTGCACTCCTACTAGGAATCTGGTTTTTGTACGTGAGTATCATTACTGCGCGGGCTAAAAATAAGATACAAGCCCGCAGATTGCTGCAAGTCTCGGTGGTGTATCTTCCTCTTGTGTACACCCTGATGATGATTGATCGTGTAACCCCTTAAGCGGAGATTCGCCTCCCCTAATCGTCCCTCCCTGATGGCGGTCCTTAGGAATGGATAATGCAATTCACACCAGGGAGAGAAGTTTCCCAGGCGGAAAGATTCCACGATGAAACAACATGCTGCGGTTGAGGTGGAGGAACTGGTCCTGGCTTACGGAGACAGGAAAGCTCTGAATGGAGTTTCCTTCGAGGTTGCAGAGGGAGAAAACTTCGGATTCCTGGGGCCTAATGGCGGCGGCAAGACGACTCTATTGCGCATATTAGCTACTTTGCTTAAACCCAGTTCAGGATTGGCCCGAATCTTCGGCATGGATTTAGTAAAAAATGTCCGCGAAGTCCGACGCCGCATTGGGGTGGTTTTTCAATCCCAGAACGTGGATGGCAAGCTAACTTGTATGGAGAATCTCCGCCATCAGGGTCATTTGTATGGATTGCAGGGTATGGTTCTAAAGAAACGAATCGAGGATGTTCTGCATCGTGTTGGATTGGCGGATCGGAGGGATGATCTGGCGGAAACGCTTTCTGGTGGCTTAAGGCGACGACTTGAAATCGCCAAGGGGCTTATCCATCGTCCTGGATTGCTGCTGCTGGATGAGCCGACTACAGGTCTCGACCCTGGTGCGAGGTTAGATCTCTGGGAGTATCTCGCCCAATTACGCCAGCAGGAGGGCGTCACGGTTCTATTCACAACCCATCTGCTGGAGGAGGCTGAGCGGTGCGACCGGCTGGCGATACTGCATCAGGGTTCGCTCGTGGCTTCAGGCAGTGTAGAAGCTCTCAAGCAGGAAGTGGGCGCAGAGGTGGTATTGTTGGAAACCAACCAGCCGGAAACCCTGCGAGACAGGCTTCAAAGTCGTTTTTCTGTTGAAGGTGCAATTTTAGGCGGGCGGGTGAGGTTCGAACATCCCCGGGGCCACGAAATCATTTCCAATCTGATGGAAACATTTCCTGGCGAGATTCAATCGGCAACGGTTTCCAAGCCAACCCTGGAAGATGTTTTTATCCACCGCACCGGTCACCAGTTCTGGAATAATGGCACTTTAGAGCGCAATCCAGGGAAGTCACCGCGCTGATTGATCAATTGTCACTTCTCTGGCAAACTAAAATCATGGATTAGTTCAATGTCTGGCTATGGAAACTGCGTTTTCTTTGCCAGCAAAGCAAAAAGGAGCGGCTTGAACATGCAAGAACAGAAACTACTCGCAGCGATTTGCGGGCTCTTTGGTATCGGTTCTCTCGGTTCCGTCGTCTGGGCTATTTTCATCTCAACGGAAGGCGGAGTGGAACGAATTTTTATCGTGATCACCGGGCTAGCGCTTGCGGGTTTATTCCTCGGAATGGCGGCGCTGACTGCTCGTAGTCTTCGCGGGTCCCAGCCTTCAAAATCGGAAGTCGAAACAGCGAAGCAAGCCACACAGTCATAAACAATAAAATTGAGCAAAACGAAAATACCGACTCACGAAACTGCTGGAATCGGCCTTGCTGCGCAACCGGGTTTTTGGTTGCCCATGATTTCACTATGGTGGAGAGAAGTGATTCGGCTGGGGCGGCAGCGGAGCAGGCTGGTGGGGCTAATTGCCGCGCCGCTGATGTTCTGGCTGCTGATTGGCTCTGGAATGGGCGGATCATTCCAGCCCCCGGGCGCACCCGCCGGGAATGGGTATTTACAGTATTTTTTTCCCGGCACGGTTGTGATGGTGGTTTTGTTCGCATCAATTTTCTCCACGATGTCCGTCATTGAGGACCGGCGGGAGGGTTTTTTACAGTCCGTACTGGTAGCCCCAATCTCTCGCGCGAGCCTGATTTTCGGAAAAGTATTGGGAGGGACCACACAGGCGGTTTTGCCGGGCTGGTTGTTTCTTCTCTCCGCGCCGTTTGTGGGCTTCTCATTGCGCCCGCTGCAATTTCTTTTCTTGTGTATCATCTTATTCTTGATTTCGTTCGCGCTAACCAATTTAGGCTTCGTCATCGCCTGGTGGATGGATTCTGCGCAGGGGTTCCATGCAGTGTTAAATCTTGTATTGATGCCATTGTGGATGCTGTCTGGATCGCTTTTCCCATCTTCCGGAGCATCGGGCTGGATACGCTGGATCATGCTATTTAATCCCCTAACCTATGGCGTTGCGGCCTTGCGCCGGGAACTCTACGCTGAAACCGTGTTATTGGGCAGTGATGTGCCTTCATTGCAACTATCGCTGCAGAT
>MEKX01000055.1:7025-7368 GCA_001767075.1 Acidobacteria bacterium RIFCSPLOWO2_12_FULL_54_10
ACAGCAATAGCAGCACTATTGTGGTCCGGGCGTCCTTCAGCGCGCCAGTTGGTTCAGTGAAAATTCGCCAGAATTTTTCCCGCATGGAAATGAGCCACAATTGATTTCCTACACGACATTACCTGCGGTAAACGCGATTCTCAATGTCATTACCACCATATTATTATTGCGTGGGTATATGTATATCCGTAAGCGTAAAATTCGGGCCCATCGATATTGCATGGTGTCAGCGCTGGTTTCTTCCACGCTCTTCCTGACTTCTTACCTCGTATATCATTACCACGTAGGTTCCCAGCCATTTACTGGACAGGGGCCTATTCGGTTGGTGTACTTTGCGATTCTC
>MEKX01000056.1 GCA_001767075.1 Acidobacteria bacterium RIFCSPLOWO2_12_FULL_54_10
CCCCGGCTGGCTGAACTGTGGGAACCGACCGCTTCGCGGCTGACTGCGCACATCGATGAGGAGGTCAACAGACCGATCCTGGAGAAGCTTGACGAATTGCAAAAAATCTAGGTTAGAGTGGCCCACAGTGAAAAAAGGCAGATAACTCTGAGAATCCTGCACCGACAGAGAATCCGCCGCCATCGTTGCTCCGTCTGGATGGATTCTATCAGTCATGGAAAAGTTGGAGCGGGAGACGGGACTCGAACCCGCGACGTCCAGCTTGGGAAGCTGGCATTCTACCGCTGAATTACTCCCGCTCGCGTCACCCAATATACCATAGCCTTCCGCGCACAATAGTTAATGAATTGTTCTGGGCGGATTCTCTAATTCATTTCCGTTATCATCGTGCCCGGTCCCGGTCATTTTGCGCTTCGCACCATAGCCAAAGGCGCCAGTTGTGATTGACACGATTAACAACACGGCGATCACATCCCACAGCAAAATCCCTGTTAATCCGAAAATGCGGCCCGAGTGAATATCGGTCAGGATTACATTCAGCGGTGTTGCGCCATCGCGAACATCCGTTCGGTAGCCGCCAGGAAGATAGGAATCTTTCACGTCAATCTCCCACAATTTAAGTACTTCCTGGTGATTGATGAGGATTCCTGTCAACGCAATCAAAAGCAACCATGCGGCCGCGATTAAACCTGTGACCATGTGGATGCGTAGCGCCCATTCGTGCCTGCTCACTCGCTTGCGACCCATTAGTGCTTTCCCTTTTCAGATGTTTCTGAATCCAGGATCGTCCAAAACGTATTCTCTCCCGCGCCTTCCGGTGAAATGCGGCGCACAACTCTCTTCCCCTCTCTGTCTTGCAAATCTCTGCCGGTTCCGACGATCATGGCTGCCAGCCCAAGTCGTCGTACCAACTCTTCTGTTTCATCCAATCCTAAAACGAAAGTTGCCGTCGAAAGCGCGTCTGATTCTGTCGCTGTCGGAGCCAATACCGTGCAGCTCAGCAATCCTACGGCGGGAATTCCACTGCGAGGGTCCACGATGAGAGAATAGCTGCGGTCCTGGATTTGAAAGTTCGTTTCAGAACCGGCTGAAGTGGAAAGCGACTGATCTTTGAGCCTTGTCACAGCCAGAAAGCGGTCATCCTCCCTCGGATGCAGAACCGCCACTTCCCATCCAACCTGACCAAGCGGAGAACCAAGCGCGTAGAGCGAGCTTGTTCCGGCGTTAACCAAAGCCTGCTGAATTCCGCGTCGCCGCAAAACGGCGGCGGCACGATCTACAGCCCAACCTTTCCCGATCCCTCCCAGATCAATCTCCACGCCCGGCCGGTCGAGACACACCGCCAACCGTTGGTCATCAAACTGAAGAGTGGAATACCCCACCCTCGCCAGCAGTTGCCGCCGTTCCGCGCCGGAGAGAAACCGGGTTTTTCTCTGCCACCTGCCGCCGATAGTGGTCGCGCTTTTGGTGTCCGAAAGATCTCAACTAAAAAAGCAGTCGTACTCCAAAATTCGCCTGCCGGAACAAACCGGGCTGGATTCCTTCCGGAGCGCGCGAAGAAATATAGAGCTTGTCCGCCAAGTTTTTGAGGGTGAAAAAGGGCTGGATGGAAATCCGCTCCTGCTGCTTCTGATAGTCCACAGACAAGTTCCATACCATATAGGAAGGGATCAAGCCGACCATCCCATTGGCCGAGGCGGCAACCGTTTCTTTATTGTCGGCATACTGATCTCCGACATAAGTACCATCCATTCGGATTCCAAAACCGGCCGGGTGCCGGTAACCCAACAGCAACGAAAAGGTGTTCTCCGAGGCGTACGGAAGACGGTTCCCGCTATAAATTCCTTTGTCAAAGCGCGCGACCGGAAGATAGGTATGCCGCCCCTCGATGAGGTAGCTGGAACTGGAATCGAAAAGTTTGCCGAAATCCAGACCGAGCTGCAACTCGACCCCGCGATGGGTTGTTTCGCCGGCGTTAATCAGAGAAGAAGTAGCTCCACCCGATTGAGACGCAGGAATGATCTGGTTCTCGAAATCGAGCAGAAAGAAAGTAGCCTCGGCGCTGGCACCCCGGCTGGAGGCAAAGCGGGCTCCGGCCTCATAGTTCCAACTCAATTCTGCATCCAGCTCGACGGGTACTCCGTCGCTGGCGATGGCGTCCTTCACCCGTGGCGGGGCAAACCCTCGGTGAGTGCCCGCAAAAAACGTAACCCCTTCCACAACCTGGAAAGTCGTGCCTATGCCCGGAATCAGCGAAAATACACTATCCCCCCCACGAATGTTCACATCCGTCGGGACGCCATTAACACGGGCGCGGATGATATTCCGGTCGTAGCTGTATTTCTCCAGACGAACTCCTGGGGTCAATGTGACGCGTTCTCCGAGAAAGAAACGGTTCTGAGCAAAAAAGGAAACGGCACGGCCGGGTCGAAATTCGTCATCCCGAATCACACCGCCGCTGCTGTTGTAGGTGTCCCCACTGATTTGCTGGTCTAGTGCCCGTTCGTAGAGGTAGCGGACTCCCGCGTCCAATTTGTTTCTGGTCCCAAACAAGGCGTGCTCGTTGGCTAACCGGGACTCCATGCCGACCACTTCAAAAGAACGATTGCGATTGAGGGTGCTGTTTCGGAGATAGACCGCGCCGCCGGAGATGCTTTCATCCCCGGAAACACCGAGGTATCTTCTCCCCGCCACCGGAACACGATCATAGTCCTGTCGTCTCCAGTCTCTGGTTGTGGTGTAGGCAAAGAACGTGGTGTTCAAGAGGGCGCTGCTGTTGAGGACAGCCTGGTGATAGAGCGAGCCGAAATACCGCCGCACAAAGAGCCGATCGTGAGGGACCGCGTTCTGGTTCGGGTCTTGCTCAAATTGCGACTGAGTAAGACCCAGGTAAGTGGAATTAGACCGTTCGTCATAGACGTTCAGCTTGGCTCCGATAGTCTGCCGGTCACTCAATGGGACGGTGAACTTAGCGGTAAGGTCGTTGATGTCGAAAAATAAATTGCGGAACCCGTCGCCTTGTTTGCGCAAGAGCGATACGAGCGCTCCCCCGCGGCCGACCGAGCCTCCGTAGCTAGCTTTTCCAATGAACATACCTCGTTGTCCCCCCACCAGTTCCAGAGTACCCTGGGGCCGTTGCGGCGGGTCCGGCGTTACAAAGTTCAGGACACCGCCAATCGTCTGGGGGCCATACAGGATCGAACCGCTACCTTTCAGAATTTCCACCTTGCGCATCCTATCAATGGGAGGACTGTAATACATCTCCGGTTCCCCGTAAGGGGCCAGCGCCACGGGGATGCCATCCTCCAACACCAAAATTTGGCGGCTGCGATCCGGGTTCAGTCCGCGAATCCCGATATTCAAGCGCATTCCCGCATATCCAGAGTCTTCCCGTACCTGGACTCCCGGCACCTTTCGCAACACCTCATTGGCATCGAAAGAATGGCTGGCCTGAATTTCCTGGCTCGACACCAGAACCGCTGAACCGGGAATTTCCTTGAGAATATTGAGGTCTTCTCCGATGACGTCAATTTGCGTGCTGCTGGCCTGAATATGAAGAAAAGCGACGGATTGCGTTTTCGTTCCTTCCGCTGACACCGATATATTCGCAATGGTCACCTCCTCAAAATCGGCTGCCCATGCCCGCAAGGTATACTGGCCGACCGGGACATTGGAAATCCGGTAGTTTCCGCTGGAGTCGCTTTTCGTTCTTCTACCCAGCTCGACCAACTCAATAGTAGCACCCGGCAAGCGCTGGCCCTGGGGATCCAAGGTAATTCCGGCAATTGTGCCTGTGGACACTTGCGCAGCACCGTAAGGGGCGCCGTTAACAACGAACGTACTTAGTAAAAGTAGAAATAATGTAACGATCTTCTTTTGCATCATCTTTTGCATCATCCTATTCCTCCTTTTTCCCGTCTTGCGACGAAACAGCATGTTCTTGCAATGCGAGGTGGATTGATCTAAAGTAAAGATGCGATCCACCCCGCCAGGGGTTGATTCACATAAACGAACGGCTCTCTGCTTGCGAGGCGTGGGTCGTTCGTTTTTTTATGGGTCCCGTTTATATCCGGCTCGTCGCCGAAGTAAGGGAACGAACCCTTTTCCCTTTTTGTATGACTTTGCCCTGCTCTTCCTTTCCACGGCATTTGGCGCAGTAACCACCAATTTCAATGCGCGCATAGGCCACTTTATAGTTGCACTCCTTTTCCAGAGCTTTATTGATCGCCTTCATGGCGGGCGTAACGAACTCAAACATTTGACCGCAGCTCAAACAGCCCACGTGGCAATGCTCCCGCAGTTGCCGGACCTCGTAATAATGTTCCTCTCCGCGCAGGTGCAGCAGGTCCAATTCATCGATCACCCCCATGCGCTTCATCACTGACAGATTGCGGTACACGGTCACTTGATCGATGCCAGGGTCCTGTTTCCGCGCCTCTTCCAATATCTGCTTGGCATTCAAGTGCGTCGGCGCGGATTCCAGAATGGAAAAAATTAACCGCCGCTGGCTGGTCAGGCGGAGACCGCGCTGCTGGGCTAATTCCGCTAGCCCGGCCTGGCGCCGAATGTTATGAACCATGGGCATATTCGAAGTCTGCTTCCATTTCCTTATTGCAAACCGTTTGCAATAATATTTATACCGCTTCCTCGCTTTTCTGTCAAGAATAAACCGGCAAAAATGTCTTTTCTTTAGAGCTTCGTTAGCCAAGGAGTTACTACATTTAATGCTGGGGCTCTTAAACTTCGGCTTCCCGGAGATATTGGGCGGCTTCTTCGGGCGGCGTGGGGTTGATGTAAAATCCTGTCCCCCACTCAAAACCGGCGATTCGCGTCAGGCGCGGCATCATCTCTATGTGCCAATGGTAATGATCGTTGCCAGCCTCAAACAACGGAGACGTATGGATCACCATGTTGTATGCAGGCGAGACCAGCACTTTTTCGACACGCATCAGAAGGTCTCTGATCGATTTTGCCAAGTTTTCGTAAGTATGGGTCTGGCTGTTCTCAAAGCTCGATTCGTGCGACTTCGGCAGAATCCAGGTCTCAAATGGAAATCGCGGCGCATACGGTTCGATGGTCAGAAAATCCGTATTTTCATTCACCACGCGAATCTTGCTTTCCATTTCCTGCCGGATCATATCGCAGAAAATGCATCTTTCTTTCAATTGATAATATTGCTTGGCTCCGTCCACTTCTTCACGAACTCGCTTCGGAACGATGGGTAGCGCGATCAATTGACTATGCGGATGTTCCAGCGATGCGCCTCCCGCTTCGCCATGGTTTTTGAATATCAGGATGTAGCGGAAACGCCGGTCTTTCTTCAGGTCTACCATTCGATCCCGGAAAGCCCACAAGATGTCTTCCACCTGCTTGTTGGGCAATTGCGCCAGTGTTTTGCTGTGTTCAGGGGTTTCAATAATGACTTCATGGGCTCCGACGCCGTTCATTTTATCGAACAGTCCATCGCCCTGCCGCCCCAAATCGCCTTCAATGCCCAGCGCCGGGAATTTATTGGGAACCACCCGCACGGTCCAGCCCGGCGTGTTGGGACCTTCTCCATTGCCACGGTAGGCAAGAATCTCTGGAGGCGTTTTCGTCTCATTGCCGTAGCAGAACGGACAGAAACCTCCGCTCTTCACTTTTTCCGGCTCGTGAGAAAAATCGCTTGGACGTCTGGCTCGGTCGGTCGCTATGATGACCCACCGTCCTGTGATCGGATCTTTTCTTAGTTCAGGCAAAGGTTTTATCCACCTTCAACAATCGCAAATTCGCTGTACTCCTAACCGTCATCTTACTCCGACCGGGACCCCTCGCGAAAGGCGTCACGGAAATGTTCGATGTGCATGCCATCATCGCTGGCAATCACGCTAACGATATCGAAGCGGTGAGGACTGCCCAAACGGTGAGCACGCCTCCTGTACTCTCTGGCTGCTGTAGACAAAACCCGTTCTTTATTCCGGTCCACAACGGCTTCCGGCTGGCGGAGCGCATCTGGCCCTCGCGTTTTGACTTCGATGAACACCAGCGTTTCGCCCTCCCACCCAATCAAGTCGATTTCGCCGCGAGAGTCTTGGGGCCGGTAATTTCTCTCGACCATCGAGAAACCCCGCTCCCGCAAGTACCAATAGGCTGCTTCTTCCCCCTCGCGGCCCAGTTGCGCGGTTGGATTATTTATTTCCTCGTGCAATAACGAGCCGGACATGGCCCGGATCATCTTTCGCCATAACATAAGCACTTGCCCGCTTTTTTAACCAGCCGAAGTTACTATCGACCGTCTTCTTTCTCTATGCGCGAGAGGCAATCATCTAATATTTCCACGGCTGTTTCTATTTGCTTTTGATTCACGCACAGCGGCGGCATCAGTCGCACGGAACTGCTTCCGCAACCCAGCACCAATAGCCCGGAGTGAAATGCCAACTCCAGCAAACGCGTCCTTTCCTTCGCCGCCGGTTCTTTGGTCGTGCGGTTTTTGACCAACTCCACACCAACCATCAGACCTGCGCCGCGTATGTCTCCCACCAGCGGATGACGCGCAGGCCAATCCGACAACTGACCTTTCAGGTGTTCTCCCATTCGCGCAGCATTGGCCATATACTTCTGCTCTACCAGCTCTATCGTCGCGAAAGCCGCCGCGATGGAGACTGGATTGCCGCCGAATGTTGACGCGTGCGCCCCTGGCGGCCAATTCATCATTTCCGCCCGGCAGATGGTTGCGCTTAGTGGCATACCCGATGCGATGCCTTTCGCAACACACAGAATGTCAGGCGTCACGCCCGAATGCTCGCAGGCCCACCATTTGCCCGTGCGCCCCATGCCGGATTGAATTTCATCGACCACCAGCAGTATGCCGTGCCGATCGCAGATGCGGCGCAGCTCGCGCAGAAATTCCGCGGGCGGCACTACATATCCGCCTTCCCCTTGTATCGGTTCCACGAAGATCGCTGCCACCTCGTCGGCAGGCAGCACGTTGCGGAAATAATGTTCCTCCAGAATCCGGGCGCAGTACATCGCGCAATCCTCAGGCTTCAAATTGTAGACACAGCGGTAACAGTTGGCATAGGGAATGTGCGTGACGCCGGGCAGCAGAGGACTGAACTTTTGCCGTTGCACGGGTCGGCTGGCTGTCAGCGATAACGATCCAAAGGTGCGCCCGTGAAATGCGTTGGTGAAAGCGATAAATTTGTCGCGCCCCGTGTAGAAACGCGCCAGCTTCATCGCTGCTTCAATCGCTTCTGTCCCGGAATTGCCAAAAAACACCCGCTTCACGCCAGCGCCGGGCGCTATTTCGGATAGCTTTTGCGCGAGCGCGGATAGGCTCGGATAGTAAAAATCCGTTCCGGAAAGATGTATCAACTCCGC
>MEKX01000057.1 GCA_001767075.1 Acidobacteria bacterium RIFCSPLOWO2_12_FULL_54_10
CACACATGGTACTAAGGTCGGCGTTATACCTCGGTTACTGCCGATGCCGTGCAGCGCTTGAATTCTATTGAACCATTTGTTGCGTTTTGATAGATTTAGAGTGCTGTGCAGATTAGTTTGCCGAATTTGGCCCTGTTAGGTTTGCGATGAATAAGTGTCTTTCCAACCCGAGTAGAACGGATTCAACCCGCAGTCTTTTCCTGTTGGGGATGATCCTAACAGCGGCATTTGCGTTACCGCAACGCGGGTATGCACAATTCGGACCCACTTCGGCAAAAATTCTAACCCTTTCCGGTCGTGTGTCAGTGGAACGTTCCGGGGAACTTTGGGTCTTGATGCCAGAGCAATCCGTTAGGGCGGGCCAGACCGTCATCACCGGGCCGGATGGTTTCGCGGAGATCGAATTTTCCGATCACAGCAGGATTGAAGTATTCCCTAATTCAAGAGTCATACTTCAGGCGAACCGGTTCAATTGGCAGGATTTGGTGGACATTGTTCTTGGCAAAATCCGTTTCCACATTCAGCATCTGACCAATGAAAGCCCATCATATAAAGTAACCACGCCCACAGCGGTGATCTCCATTCGTGGCACGGTATTTGAAGTGGACGTGGCATCGATGGACGAGACGTCCGTCTATGTCGAGAATGGTTCTGTCGGAGTGCGCCACCGGCTCCAGCCAGGCAGGGAAGTGATCCTCGAAACGGGCCAGAGCGTACAGGTTTCAGCAGGCACACCCTTGGCGGTCGCTAAATTTACGGCTCCCATCTTAATTTTCGGGAGAATCGCGCAGGCGGTGGCCGATACAGTGGCAACGATTGGCCGAAGCAGTTCGCCATCCGGTGGCAGCGCAGGCACGCCTAGCGGCGGTTCCTCTACCGGCACAAGTTCCGGTTCCAGCGGCAGCGATGCCGGGTCCAATGAACCTGCTCCCCCGCCAGCGAATGAAGATAAGAGCGCGCCTCCGGGCGATGTGGTTACGCCTTAGTAAATTCATACGGCTCAGCGTGTGATTCCTGGAATCCGAAATCCCCAACACCAAACCATTGAAAACTGCGCAGGTGATCGAAGATCGAGCAAGCGCAAAACCCTCCAAAGCGCGCAAGGTTGCATTTGAAATCTTGTTGCGTGTGGAAAAAGAGTCTAGTTTCGCCTCGGAATTACTGCACGGGCCTGCAACATCGACCATGTCAGCGCGGGACGCAGCATTCTGCACAGAACTGGTCATGGGATCATTGCGATGGCAGATACTGCTGGATTTCATTGCCCAGAAGTTAAGCCGGAAACCCTGGCTCAGTTTTGATCCAGAGATTAAAGTTGCGCTGAGAGTTGGACTATACCAATTGAAGTTTATGCAACGCACTCCAGCGCGAGCAGCCGTATATGAAACCGTCTCGTTGGTAAAATCCACTGGGAAACGATCTGCCGCAGGTTTGGTGAATGCGTTGCTTCGGCGAGCGGCTCAGATGGAACTGACTGATTTACGCTTGCCGTCTATTTCAGATATGGAATGGGCAAGCATCGAGTGTTCACACCCGCTTTGGTTGCTAAATCGCTGGGCGAACCGATTTGGATTGGAAAATTCGCTTTCATTAGCGAAAGCAAATAATCTCCCTCCTAAAACCAGCTTTCGGATTCGCGGCGATCAATCCGATCGGCATGAAATCGAAAGTGAGCTTGAGAAAATAGGATTAACACTATTTCCTGGCCGTTATCTGAAAGATTGTTTCGTTGTGCAAGAAGGGAACATTCGGGAGGCTCTTGTACTATTTTCCAGTAAATTAGTTGTTCAAGACGAAGCTGCCCAGATCGTCCCCCTTTTGCTCGATGTAAGAAAGGGACAGACAATTCTTGATCTCTGCGCTGCTCCAGGAAATAAATCCGATCTCCTGCGACAAGCAGCCGGGGATTCCGGCATGGTGGTAGTAAGTGATTTTCATATTCACCGCCTGCGTGCAATGGGAAAATTTTACAGCATGGATAGAATTTTCCGTATTGCGCTGGATGGCACCCAATCACTTCCATTCAGTGAATCATTTGATCGAATTCTAATTGATGCTCCTTGCAGTGGCACGGGTACTTTGCGCCGTCACCCGGAAATCAAGTTAAAGTTGACTTTGGATGATATCCGTCAATTGTCGGAGAAACAGGCCGCGTTGCTTGACATGGCCGCAAATGCTTTGCGTCCGGGCGGAAGAATGGTCTATTCCACTTGTTCATTGGAAGATGAAGAAAATCGCCAGGTAATAGAACGATTTCTTTCGAGACGCAAGAATTTTACTCTTCTGCCGATTCGTTCTGAGCTCGGGAGATTGCAGCCGCATTTCCATCCCTCTGCAGCAGCATTTATTGGCCAGGAATACCTGGAAACCTTTCCAGACCGCGATGAGATGGACGGTTTTTTTGCGGCGATTTTATTGAAATCAAATTAGCGAATCGATGTTCCAGTATGGCGGAAATCACAAGGAGTTCTTTAACCGCTGATCTAGCCATCGTAGCTTGTACATTTATGGTAATATGGGCTCACGGACCCATGCGGGGTTAGGTGAATATGACAGAGATAATTCCTTCTATATTGTCAGCGGATATGGCGCGTTTGGCAGATGCCATCGACACCGTAAAAGCTGGTGGCGCTGCGATGATCCATGTGGATGTCATGGACGGTCATTTCGTCCCGAACATCACGATTGGGCCTCCAGTGGTCGCATCACTGCGAAAAGCTACAGACCTGGTTCTGGATGTTCATTTGATGATCGAAGATCCGGACCGCTATATCACCGATTTTATCAAAGCCGGAGCCGACCAGGTTTCCGTGCACCAGGAAGCAGTAGTCCACCTGGACCGGTCGATTCAGTTGATTCGTTCAAGTGGCGCAGCGGCGGGAGTTGCCATCAATCCGGCTACGCCCATCGAAACGCTTTCCGAAGTCTTCGGAATTTTAGATTATGTTCTGGTCATGAGCGTGAACCCTGGATTTGGCGGGCAATCCTTCATTCCCTATGCCTTGCAAAAAATCCAGCGATTGGATCAGATTCGCAGAGACCGTGGGCTTGATTTCCGCATCGAAGTAGATGGCGGCGTGACGAGTCAGAACGTGTGCGACGTAGTGCGTGCAGGCGCAGACTGGGTGGTCGCGGGTTCCAGCGTTTACCACAGCAAGCAGCCGCGTGCTGCTTTTGAAGATTTGCGCAGAGCGGCTCAGGAAGCCACTTTAAGCCGCATCTGAGGAACGGCAGGGGGATATAAATTTGTTGAGCTTAAAACGCGGATGGCTGCTGCTTTTACTTACTGGTCTGCTAGTGGCCACAGGCTGTGGCCGTCGCCCTTACGAAACCCCAATCGTCACCAGTTCCTTGCAGCCGGATAAAGAGTTGTTTGACCGGGCCGTGGATGACTTGGAAGAATCCCGTTTTACGCGGGCCCGCTTGATTTTGCAAACGTTGATTAATACCTATCCGGACAGCGAATATCTTTCCAAAGCAAAGCTTGCCGTAGCGGATTCCTGGTATCAGGAAGGCGGTACGAGCAACTTGACGCAAGCGGAAGCGGAGTACCGCGATTTTATTACATTTTTCCCGACGCTGCCTGAATCCGCGGAAGCCCAAATGCGCGTGGCAATGATTCATTATCAAGGAATGGAAAAACCCGACCGCGACGTAACACACGCCCGCCGCGCAGAACAGGAATTTCAGAAACTTATATTGTCTCAGCCGGATAGCCCATTTGCTCCGCTGGCAGAGCAACGCTTGCGCGAAGTGCAGGAAGTGCTGGCACAAGGCCTTTTTGATATCGCACGGTTCTATTTTATTCAGGGATACGATCCGGGAGCCCAGCCCAGGCTGAAAGAATTGATTGAGCGATATCCGAATTTCAGCCAAGCGGATTCAGCGCTTTATCTCATGGGAAGAACCGCAGAGCGCAGCGGAGAGAAAAACATTCCACAAGCCGTTGAGCACTATTCGAGTATTGTGCGAGATTATCCGCTTGGTGCGCGAGTGGATGAGGCCAAGCAGCGGTTGACGGCATTGTCCGCTCCGATTCCTGAGCCTTCGGCTGATGCTGTTGCGCGGATGACCTATGAAAGCACACTGGCTCAAAGTCAAAGTATGATGGGGAAAATTTTCGGCGGCTTTACTCGCGGTCCCGATGTAACTGCTGCAAAAGGCAAAATCGGCATGCCTACTTTGACTGCACAGGGAGCAGCGCAACCAGGCGCGTTATCTGCCGTATTCCAACCACAACGTTCCACTCCGGCGGCTTCGTCCACCAATCCGAATAACGGCGTTTTTCTGGAGCAGGTGACGGAATCCGGTACGGCAGGTAATTCTCCGTAGAAAAATTCCCTTTCAAATATAGAAAGCGATCCGTTTTTCATAATTAAACTTTTGGATAGAGCAAACCGAATACCCGCCTGCGAATTACAAACGCACCTTTCGGGCCAATGGACGCAATCCAGACACTATTGACATAATAAGTGAGCAAATGGTAAACATTGGCCTGCGAGACTCTTGCGAATAAAAATGGCTAAAATCCTCCTTGCCGACGACAGTATGCATGCACAACGCATGGGAGCCAAAATTCTCTCCGGAGAAGGCCACGAGGTGACTACTGTTAGCAACGGTCAAGCTGCTTTTAAAAAACTGGAAGAGTCTATACCGGATTTTGTGATAGCAGATATCTTCATGCCAGGCAGAAACGGTTACGAACTATGTCAGTTAATCAAATCCAATCCGAAATGGGGACATATACCTGTAGTGCTTCTGATTGGAGCGATGGAACCATACGATTCCTCAGAAGGGTCTAAGGTCAAGGCTGATGCTGTCATTACTAAGCCGCTGGAATCTTCCGATCTAGTGAGTACAGTCGCAAAGTTGCTTGGATCTGTTAAGAAGGTCGAAGCTCCCGTTAGCATGGAAGAACCTGAAGAAGAACCGGCAACGCAGGAGCCAGAATCCGTTATGGTAGATGAGCTGATTACGCAAACTTCTTCCATGCAAAGAATTGAAATTCCTGCTGAATTCAGCGACGCTCCCTTGGCCTTATTAGGGGATATGATGGGTTCGGAGAACGAGCAAGAAAATGCACCGATCGTATTTCCTGAGGGGCCTCCACCAGATTTGCCTGCTCCAGGAAATTCTTCCATGTCGGAATCAGGTTCGTTCGATCCTTCCATGTTATTGCTTGCAAGCAGCGATGCGCAGGTAGTAACAGGTGATTCCACCGTCATGGAAGCATTGCTGAATCGCATGCCAGAGGGCGATTCAATTGCTTCTACGGATGAAAGCTCAAATTCTGAACCAGCACGCGTACGTATAGGAAATTTGGAATTCGATAAGATCGTAACTGGGGATTCCACCGTAATGGCGGCGCTGTTGAGCAGAATTCCTGAGAATCAGCAAGAGACTGCGGTTATCGAAAACGCAGCTTCTGCGCCTGCTCCGATATTGCGAGAAGCGAAAGCAGAAGAAGCAAAGAAAGCAAATTGGATTGCTGAAAGCCTTCCTGTAACCGCAGAGGATGAAAAAATATTTTCACAACGGCCGGATTGGGATAGCTTAACAAAGCTAACGGAAGAGAATGAACAAGTGCGGTCGGCAGCATCGACGCAAGAATCGCGGGTCGTTGAGAATCCTCCTGAGCCTGTAGCGGAAATGATTGCAGCAGAATCTGTTGAAGCCCAGGAGAAATCTCCGCGAGCAATGCCTACAGCCTCTGCGTTACCTGCACAAGAGGATGAAGGTTCTTCCGTGCAGGTCGCGCCGATTGACAGAAAAACGATTCATCAATTGGTGAGGGACGCAGTGGAAGAGATTATACCAGTGATCACAGACAGGATATTGAAGACCATCGAAAGCACCTCAAAGCAGAAACCATAGGAAAATAGTTCCCGCATTTGTTGTAACACCCGCTCGGTTTCCTCGGTTCTCTCGGTTCCTTCGGTTGAGAGAACTGTTCACTGTTTAGGGTAATAATATAGTTGACTCACCATGATAATTGCGCTATGCTTTGAGCATGGAAAACAAATTACCGAACACACTCCAAGAAGCAATTATATATTTCAACGATCCCGACAATGCGCTGAACTTTGTTGCTATGTTGCGCTGGCCCGAAGGTCCAGAATGCCCGAAGTGTGGATCACGCAATTTGTATTTCCTCGCAACGCGACGCATTTGGAAGTGCAAGAACAAAGATTGCCGCAAGCAATTCAGCGTTAAGGTTGGCACGATATTTGAAGATAGCCCGCTAGGGTTGGACAAGTGGCTCCCCGCTGCATGGCTTGTTATCAATTGCAAGAATGGCGTGAGTTCGTATGAACTTTCACGCGATTTAAGAATCACACAAAAATCATGCTGGTTCATGTTGCATAGGATTCGTCTCGCAATGCAGACTGGCACATTCGAGAAAATGAGCGGCGAAGTAGAAGCCGATGAAACATTCGTTGGCGGACTCGCACGCAATATGCACGCTAGCCGCCGACAAAAAAACATGATCCGCATGGGTTCAATGGCCGGGAAAACCATTGTAATGGGCTTGATCGAACGTCGCGGTAAAGACAAGAAATGTAGCACAGTCCGAACAAGAATAGTGCCGGATGCCACGCAGTCTAGCTTGCAGGCAGTAGTTCACAGTGAAGTTGAGCATGGCTCAAAGCTGTACACCGACGAACACGGTGGATATAGGAATTTAGCTTTTTACTACACTCATCAACGCATCAATCACGCTGAAAAGTATGTAGAGGGCGCGGTTCATACGAATGGGGTAGAAAACTATTGGAGCCTACTCAAACGCACGATTCGCGGTACCTATGTCAGTGTTGAACCGTTTCACCTCACCCGCTATCTAGACGAACAGGCATTTAGATTCAATTACCGTAAGCTGACCGACGGCGAACGATTCATGGTTGCCATGAGTCAGATTGTTGGTCGCCGCGTCACCTACCGCCAATTAACAGGCAAAGTTATTCCCGTCCAACCATAATTCCCTTCCGCCTGTCATTTAAGAGACAGGGGAGGGGTGTTGTGCGAAAGCCAAATAAAAAGTAATTTAGTGCCATGAGTGCAACTATCTATGCTGTAGATTAGGAACTATAGAGTGCTGGAAAGTAAAATATGGAAAGCCCCTTGACAGAGAAAGCAACATTTCTATAAAATATAAGGCGTGGATGTCCGTCACAAACTAGGAGGTATTGAAAATGTCTTGGGAAATCTTTGAGAGGCAAGTAATACGGCACAGAACCGCTGCGGTGACGCTTAATGCAAGGGGACGGA
>MEKX01000058.1 GCA_001767075.1 Acidobacteria bacterium RIFCSPLOWO2_12_FULL_54_10
TTTTTCATTGGTTTCCTCCATTTGAATTATTGAAACGGTGATTCTCTTTACACGACAGCGTCCGAATCAGAGGCTCCGTGTTCCACCGACCGCTGTACTTCTACACGTCGTGTTATCCGGTCGCCGACGGACTCTGGTTGCATTAGGCAATACTCTTAAGCCAAATCAAGCGATTGCGGATAGGGGGGTATCAGTGTGGGTCCTGCGGAATGCATCCGCAATGATGCAAATGCATCATTTGTGGACCCATTAGTAATGGCTAGGGATTAGGAAGCATGGGGCTAGGAGGAGCGGCGGGTAGGCGGGATTACGGGGACTGCCCCCAGTGGCGGGTGGCGATCAGGGCGGCTTCCAGGCGGCTGTGAACACCCAGCCTCCTGAAGATGTTCTGCACATGGTTGCGGACAGTGGTGGGACTGATGAAGAGCACCGCAGCAGCGGACTTGGTGTCCATGCCAGCGGCGATACAGCGCAAGACGTTCAGTTCCTGGCGGCTCAAGAAGAGCAGCGGAGACGGCGCTTCTTCTTCAGCCGACGGGAAAGCGACCCGGTCAGCAGGCAAAAGGGATTCCTTGAAACTCCAGAAAACATGAACCAGAGAGGAAAACTTCTTTTCCGAGGTCAGCAGGCAGAAACTGATGACTTGCAAGCGGACGCGATGCCCCGTCTTCGACTGGGCATCCATCAATTGGTTATGCGACCACTGCAACTTCCTGGCTTGCTCGAATCGCGGGCAATGCTCGCAACAGACGTGAGGCCCAGGCCCAACCGCTTTCATCACTTCGTAACAGCGCTTGCCGAGGACAGCGGAAGCCCTGTAGCCCAGCAAGGATTCTGCAGCCTGGTTCCAGAGGATGATGCACTGGCACGCATCCACACCCATGACGCCGTTGCCGGTGTGCGCCAGTTGATCGAGAAGGTTGGACGTTAGGTCGGACGGTTTGCCGTCGGCTTGGACCATGCTAATCCTCGCAGGCCTACAGTAGCAAAGAAGAAATAATAAGCAAAATCCAAAATAAATACCGAGCTGGAGATGAGTATGTAGAAGACAGGAGCCGGGAGTCAGAATGAATGAGAGATCATATCCGCTTGCTGATGCGCAGTTTGTAAACCGGGACTGAAAAAAAGTCCACAAAATCGGCCAGATTATGATATAACTACAGTTTACTATTTATGTTAACTATATTTAACAACAAAATATCCCGGAACGTTCTTTACATGATCGCTATCCTTGCCGGCGTGGGTGGTACAAGCCCGCAGGCCGCGGCGATCCCGTATTTTGCGCGGAAATACGATGTGCGGTGTTCCCAGTGCCATAGCTTACCTCCGATGCTCAACGAATTCGGACAGCGGTTCGTATCGAACGGCTATCGGCTTCCGGAACTGCGCGCCGCAAAGCGAACGCTGCCGTTTGCCGTATGGGTCTCGGAACGGGCCGAACTGGACCACGGTCGGGACCGGGGAAAAGCGTTTCCAAACCGAGTGGAGCTGATCTCCGCCGATGCACTGGCCCCGTGGCTTTCTTATTTTGCAGAGTGGCGGGTGCTCAGCTATCAAACGACATCCTCGCAAAGACTATTGGGGAGGCATGGGCGGTTCGAGGACTTGTTCTTGCAGTTCCGCGCGGGCAACCGCCTGACCATAACGGCGGGGCAATATAGAATGCTGAACCAGTGGGATGTGTCGCGGCGGCTGAGTTTATCAGAGCCAGTGGCATTTTCGGCTGGGGTGGGAGGTGCGCCGACGCGGGACCCTCGGCTGAACTCGTTGCGCTCCTTTTCCTGGAGCGGCCGCGCACCTGCCATCCGGGTTACTCTGCAAAGCAGCAGCGGGAGGTCATCGGCGGATGGATGGTTTCACGAATTCACCGTTCCGTTCAGCGGCGAACTTTCCATCCCTCTGGGAGACGAGGCCGACAGGAATGCCAGTTTTGCGCTGGAAGGAAGGGCGAAAGGAGTGGCGTACGAGACCTATTACCGTCGCGGTCTATCCTCAGTGGGAGCGGCCTTCTTTGCAGGAAGCGAACGGTGGCTAGGAAATGCCACGGGGGTATTGCAAGCGGGCGATCACTCGCTTCTGCTGTCCGCCGGAACGGCTCGCTTCCGGCAGGAGCGCAACGACTTCCGGCTGACTATCGGGGAAACGTGGGTGCCAGTGCGATGGGCAGGACTGGGCGTGCGCATGGACCATCAGAGCGGAGTGCGGCGCAGGCCCGCGGTGTTTCCGGTGGTCAATCTGAGTTTTCCGGCGAGCAAGTACACATTCCTATTCACCTACGAGCAGCGATTGCAGGCAGACAATTATGGGACTTTCTTTGAGCTTGGGGCCGTGTTTTAGGAGACTTTCAAACTGGGGAAGCGGCCTAGTCGCCTGGGGTGAAGGCAGGGGAGGGAGAAGGGCCGGTGAGGCGGTCCTGGACGTTTTGCTCGGTGAGGTAATAATCGCAGACCGGCTTGCCGAACTTGTAGAAAAGGGCAGGGGTGACGAGCCAATCCAGCAGTGTGGAACTAATGAGGCCGCCGGCGACGACCATAGCAATGGGTTGCAGGAGTTCTTTGCCGGGTTCGCCTTGTGCCAGGACCAAGGGCAGAACGCCGAGAATGGCCGCCAGAGCGGTCATCAAAACGGGGCGGAGCCGTTCGAGGGTGCCGCGCAGAATCATTTTTTCATCGAACACTTCGCCTTCGTAGCGGACCAAGTGGATATAGTGGGAGATCATCATAATGCCGTTGCGGGCCGCAACGCCGCCGACGGTGATGAAGCCGATGAGCGAAGCAACAGAGAGCACGCCTCCGGACCAGTAAACAGCGATGACGCCGCCGACCAGGGCCAGAGGAACGTTGGACATGATCTGCAAGGCCACGCGCATGAATCCAAACTGCCCGTAGAGCAAAACAAAGACGCCGAGCGTGGCGAAGATGGAAAGAATCAGAATCAGACGCGTGGCTTCCTGCTCATATTCGAATTGCCCGCCGTAGACGATGAAATAACCTGCGGGCAAGGTCACCTGCGAGTTGACGCGGTCCTGCAATTCGGTGACCGCGCTGCGCAGGTCTCTGCCAGCGACGTTGGCCTGGACGGCCAAGCGACGTTGCGCGTTTTCGCGGAGAACTTGGTTGGGAGCGCTGCGAATCGAGATATCGGCCACTTGACGAACCGGTATTTTTCCGCCGTCGGGAGTGTCCAATAAAACGTCGCCGATGGCGGTCATGTCATTGCGATACGGCTCATCCAGACGGACAACCACATCGAAGCTTTTCTGGCTATCCAATACTTGAGAGACAGTGGTTCCTTGCAGCGCAGTCTCCAGAACGGTATTGATTTCCGCTGCCTGGAGGCCATAAGCAGCGGCGCGCTGACGGTCCACAGCGATAGCCACTTCAGGAACCAGAGACTGTTTCTCCACGAAGACATCGACCATGCCGGGAACCGTCTTCATGATGGACTCCAGCTCACCAGCCTTCTCGCGTAATACGTCCAGGTCCGGACCGAATAATTTGACGGCGATTTGAGCGCGAACGCCGCTCTGCATGTGTTCCAGGCGGTGGGAGATGGGCTGGCCGACATTCACGGCAGCCGCAGGAAGGATGGTGAGATTCTTGCGGATGTCGGCGATGATCAAATCCTTATCGCGTTTACTTTGATCCAGGTTGACTTCAATCTCGGTGGAATAGACGCCCTCGGCGTGCTCGTCCAATTCCGCGCGTCCTGTGCGGCGTCCCGTGGAAACTACGCCGGGGACTTCCAGAATCTTCTTTTCAGCTAGAGTCCCCAGCACATTCGATTCCGCAAGACTGATGCCCGGCTCGGCTTGGACGTTCACCGTCAAAGTACCCTCGTTAAACGGCGGGAGGAATTCCCGGCCCATGAGCGGAATGAAAGCGATGGACAGGAGCACGAGAAAAGCCGCGGCGATGAGCACCTCCCAGGCGTGCGGCAAGGTCCAGTGGAGGAGCTTGGTTTGTGCATGCTTCAACCAGCTAACCAGCAGGGAATCGCCGGGTTTTTCCATGAAGCTGGCTTTGGGCAAAAGGTAAAAGCACATGACCGGGGTCAAAGTGAGCGAAACCAGCAGCGAAGCCAGCAGCGAGATGATGAAGGCTACGCCCAAGGGCGCGAACATGCGGCCTTCCACGCCGGACAAGAAAAACAGCGGCAGGAATACCAGGATGATGATGACCGTGGCGTAGACGATGGAATTCCGAATTTCCGAAGAGGCATTGAAGACAACGAGCAGCGGGGACTCCGGGTCGCCGTTCTCCTTGTTTTCCTTCAAACGGCGGAAGACGTTTTCGACATCCACGATGGCATCGTCGATGATCAGGCCGATGGCGACGGCCAGACCGCCCAGCGTCATGGTATTGATGCTGAAATCAAAAGCCCGCATGAACAGGAAAGTGATCAAGAAGGAAGCAGGAATGGCTGTGATATTGATGAACGTAGTGCGAAAGTTGACCAGGAAGATAAAGAGAATGATGGCGACCAGGATGGCGCCTTCCCACAAGCCGGATTTGACGTTGTCGATGGCGCGCTCAATGAAGTCGGACTGGCGGAATACGTGGGTATCCATGGAGACGCTAGCCGGAAGAGTCGTTTTCAGGCTATCGAGAGCGTCAACTATATTCTGGGTCAGGGTAATGGTGTTGGAGTTGGGCTGCTTGAAAACGCTTAAAATAATCGCCGATTCACCGTTATAACCAGCACTGCCACGGGCCACCGGAGCGCCAAATTGCAAGTGCGCGACATCGCGAATGTAGATCGGCTGCTGGTTGCGGTAGGCGACGACGGTATTACCGATATCGTCGAGGTTAACGGTGCGGCCTATATTGCGGATGAGGAATTCGCGGTTGGGGCTGAGCAAAAAACCGCCGGAGGTGTTTTGATTGGAGGCCCCGGCGGCTGCAACAAGCTCGTGCAGCGATACATTATACTGGCGTAGGCGCTCGGTGGAGGCCAGTATCTGATACTGCTTCAAACCGCCGCCGATGACGGTGATCTGCGCTACACCTTGCAGACTCAGCAGACGCGGACGGATGGTCCAGTCCGCCAATGTGCGCAGGTCCAACGGTGATATTATTTCGGGGTCAGCCTTGAGAGCGATGAGCATGATTTCGCCCATGATGGAGCTGATGGGACCGAGAACAGGGTTCATTCCGGCGGGGAGATTGGCGCGGGCGATCTCCAGCTTTTCGGCGACGATCTGGCGGTCGCGGTAAATATCGGAATCCCAGGAAAATTCAACAAACAAGAGCGATAAGCCGACGCCGGATTGGGAGCGAATGCGCTCGACGTCGGTGGCGCCGTTGAGCGCATATTCCAATGGCAACGTGACCTGGACCTCGACCTCTTCGGGAGAAAGGCCTGCAGCTTCGGTGAAGACGGTTACGGTGGGACGGTTCAGATCAGGGAAGATGTCCACGGAAAGCTCGCGGACGACCACATAGCTTCCGTAACTGAAGACGAAGATAGAAAGACAGATCACCAGAAGCCGATGATCGAGCGAATAACGTATGATGCGATTAAACATAGGATCAACGATTCAGTGAACAGGCTACAACGAATGTGAAGAATTCGGAAGAAGCGATTATCAGTGAGAAATACCTGCAACTTCCTGCTGGCGGAACGAACCGAGCATACCGGCGCCCTCGCCAATGACGCGGTCACCCTCGCTGAGGCCAGAGATAACCTGCCACCAGCCATCCTGCTTCATGCCGACTTCGATAAGCAGCGGCTCGAACGTACCATCCTCTCGGATGACATAAACGTGCTTGGTGGAACCTTCATCGACGACAGCCTTCTCGGGCACGGCAATAGTGCGAACCTGGGTGGAAAATTCGACGCGCGCAAACGAGCCAAGCGCCAGGCGCTGATTGGCGTTGGGGACGCGCACCAGGACGCGCAACGTGCGGTTGGCGGGGTCCACGGCGTCATCGATGTATTGGACTTTACCGGCCAGAGGATTGTCCGTTGTGTCCGCCGGAAAGACCTGCGCGACTTGCCCGGTTTTAATCTTCCAGGCGTCATGAAGCTGAACCTGCGTCCACACCCACACAAAGGAAGTGTCGGTCACGGTTAAAAGTTTTAGGTATTCATCGGTGAGGCCGATCTGGCCGGGGACGAAATCAATGGCGGTAACTTGGCCAGCGATGGGCGTAGTGATCGGGGTCTTGCGCGGGTCGCGGGCCTTGATGGCATTGGCATAATTTTTTTCCTGCTCGGCGATTTCGTCGTGAATCTTCTTGGCTTCGTCGAACAATGTTTTGGCCCACTTCAAATCTTGTTCATAAGCGGGATTGGCGGATGCCAGCTTCTGGGCGCGGTCTAATTCGACTTGCGCAGCGTCCTGCCGCTTTTGCGATTCGACGAGAGCGCCCTGGAGGTTTTTCTGTTTCTCCAGCATGAGACCACGCTCAAACGCGGAAAGCTCCAGGGAAAGCAGAACCACTTCCTGGCCTTTGGTAACTTTATCGCCGACGCGAAGAGGCGCAGAGGCAAAATCAATGCGGCCCCAGAAGGGGGCGAAAATGTCGGCGACGAGCTGGGAGTCGGGTTCCACGGCGCCAAAAGCAGAGATGCGCTCCTGGAGCGGCATTTGCTGAACGTCAACGAGGATGATGCCCAGTTCCTTCTGGGCCGGCTCGGAAATGGTGTAGGAGCCGTTTTCATTGCGGGTCACCGCTACCTCGGCAACTTCGGATGGCTTGGGTTTGCGCATGGCCAGGACCTGATCCAGGACGAAAAAGTTCATGACCAGGATGACGCCGACCAACGATGCGGCACCGATGGCGATGGGCCGGACCATTTGCGGAATCTGACCGCCTGTGGCGCGAACTTTCCACAACTGCATGCCGGTGAGGCCGAGAATCAACAAACAGACCGCCAGATTGACCCAGAAGCGGAAGAAAGCGTCCATGTTGGACTGCACGGTGATTGGGAAATCGACGGTGAGTTCATCGCCGACTTCCGAGTGAATGACGAAGCGCAACAGCAAAGTTCCGGTATGCTCGAACTGGTATTCGGCGATACCGAAAATGCCCGCGTCGCCTTCCGGGTGGACTGGCAGATGGGGCACCAGGACTCTCTGCGATTTGGAGTCCAGAAGCAAACCTTCCGGCTGGATACCCACGGGCACCTCGGGGCCGAGCAGCGGGTCTGGCTCGGGGAGGATACGGGTCACGGTGAACTCGATGTTGGTGATTTCTCCCGCAGTGGGAATGGCCGGAGAGTGCATGAGAGCGACGCGATACTTGCCGCCGGGAGCTTCCAGCGTGCGGACAATGTTCTGCGCACCACCACCCTCGACCTCGCCGTGAGCTTGCAGCCGCGCGGGCAGCAGGAAGAACAAAAGCGCGAGAACCATTGCGAGAACAGCAAAGGGTTGCGGAAGGACGCGCGAACGATGTTGGTGGTTGTTCATCATCATCAATGCCTCATCTCTATGTTGCATCTCATTGCCTTAGGGAGAAACCAATTCCGCCTCACCGATCATGCCGAAGCGGAGCAGCTCGCCGGGATTGTCCACGCGAAATATGACTTCGCGGACCTGAGTCAACGGATCAACAATGGGCGGAACGGCTTCGAGCTTTCCCGCAAAAGTTTTGCCCGGCAAATTGTCGAAACGAACGCGGATCGACAGATTGCCCTCGAACGCGCGGCGATCCGATTCCGGGATGCGCGCGGCGATGCCAACCTGGTCCAGCATAGTTAAACGATACAGAAGAAATCCTTCATTGACCATCTGGCCTTGCGTGAAATTCACAAAACTAACATCGCCTGTCATGGGAGAGAAAATTCCACGGCGCACAAGGCTGGCCTGCTGAATTTGAGTATCTTGCTGGTCGAGAAGGCCTTTTCGCTTGTCATACGTAGCTTGCGCCACTTGTTCGGCGGCGCGCAACGCTTGCACTTCCTGACCGGAGACGGAGCCGAGCGAAAGAAGGCGTTCCGCTTTTTCTCGGTCGACGCGTGCTTTGGTGAGGGCATAGCGCGCGTCCTGCACGGGGGAAAGGAAATCCCAGCGGACCGTGGTCAGATGGACCCAATCGTGAAGGTTGTAGCGGTGCTCGATGATGGCGATGGGATCGCCCTTCTTGATTTTGTCGCCGACGGTGAGAAGCTGCGGGGTGGCAGGAATGATGCGCCCCGTTGCGGGCGCATAGATTTCCGAGACGCTGTCGGCCAAAGGGACCACACGCGCAAAAACTTGTGATGTCTGCGCCAAAGCACGCGTGGAAAAGACGAATGCGGAAAATAAGAAGAGGCCGCACAGTGAGCAGGTGAGTTGGAGCCTGTTGGAAAGGATGCGAGCCATAAGTTTTGTTTGCTCAAAACACAAGGGCGATCCCTTGCAGGTATTTTGTAGATGCGGTTAGCCGCTGGAAGCAGCTTCCAACAGAAGCATGCCTCTGCGAACAGCCTGGAGAAAACTCTCGGCGGCTTTGCCATCGCCGGTGAACTTAACATCCTTGCCGACAACCAGCGACGATTTGCTGTTCTTTCCGGCGAGTTGATCCAGAAACGCTTTGGAACCCAGAGCCGCATCATCCTTGTTGTCGACCAAAACGATTTTCGTGATGGAACCGTCGCGCTTGAAACCGATGGCCATGTCGATCAAACCTTTGGGACCTTTGGCATCGACCAAAACAACCATGCCGAGAACGCCGGAGCCGTCAGCACTTTTTCCGGTCGCAATGTAAAACGAAAACGGGTTGTCGTTGGCATGTAATTTGCCGCCGGAAAGCTCTTCGACGCGCTTAATTTGCGCGGCGCTCAAAGTTTTTTTGCGAGGAGTAAAGCCGGTGGCGTCGGGAAAAACTTTCTTTAAGGTGGCTTCGGGAGTTCCCGTACCGTGGGCTACCGCGATGACGGCAGAGGCCAGCCATAGGACTAAATAAATCGCAGCAAACTTTCTGCTCATAATTGCCCCCTTTGCAATGGCTTCTTTAATCATTTTAGCTCTAACACAGGCGCTTGCGAAGCCCAATCTATGTTTTACTTTTTTACCGGAGGCGGGACCGGGTCCGGGGGATTGGACTCTTTGTCCACCTGGACCAATATTTTCTGGTACTGCAATTCGGTGCCGAAAACTTCTTCCTCGATCCACAGCAGGTCCGTCAGGGATACGCCTCCGAAAAGGTAGCTTTGGTAAATCTTGCCGAGCAATTCATGGGCTTGCGGGAGCAGTTCCTTTTCTAAGCGTGCAGCGAGATCACTGACCGAGGAAGCATTGCCTGGGGCAGGCTGAGATTGCGACTCGGCAGGGGAATCTTGATCTCTGCGCATGACGGCGAGGTAAAGCGTAGTGGCTGGTTTGCCGACCGCTTGGGCGATTTGAGCTTGAGCGCGGCGCCGGTCGGCCTCGGCCAGAGAAAGCCGGGCAGATGCTTTGGCCTCGGCAAATAGGAGCATTTCGCGGTCCAGGGGGGCAATTTGCTGGGCTTCCAAGCGCAACTCGGAAGCCTTGGACCAGCCGGAGATGCGGTCCAGGCTCTGGCGGGCGGCTGCTTCCTCACCCTGAGCCGCCAACAATAGGAAAAAAGCGTCGTCAGCCAACTGGAGGCGCGGCCCGACAGGCTCCTTGGGAGGCACAAGGCTTTTTACCTGATCGCGAACCTGCCGCAATAAAATTTGTTGCGCTTCATCGGCGGCGAATAGGGGAGCAGGGAAAATGGAAAAGCGCAAGAACGCCAGAGTGAAAGCGAAGAAGAGCAGGCAAAAATCGCGATGGAAGTTATGGGAGCGCACCCAGAGCTTCAAGAAAATCTCCCTGGATATGAAAAATTCCCCCTTTTTCCGCAAGAAAAAGGGGGTCGTTGGAATGAGAATATAACCCGTTCTGCCTGCTGTTTCCGCATCGGCGCAGACCGCAAGGAAGAGAGACCGTCACCAGCCTTAGTGCGAGAAGATAAAGCAAGTGACCAGCGGCTGCGAACCAGGGGCCAGCACGTCCACGGTGGCATTCACGGATTCCACTGGCAGGTCCTTGTTGGTTTTCAGCTCGGTGGCTGTCGCCTTGGCAGTCAGCGTGATGTTGGCCGTCAGCGCATCGTCGTTGATCTTCATGGTCAGATAGCCGAGCAAGCCAGAAGGAACACCCTTGGGTGGATCGGGAGTCAGGAAAGAGGCCACGATGTTCAGCGTTGTGGTTTCCAAATCCTTGTCATTCTTGCCTTCTTTCACA
Organism: Acidobacteria bacterium RIFCSPLOWO2_12_FULL_54_10; assembly: GCA_001767075.1. GTDB lineage: Bacteria > Acidobacteriota > Terriglobia > 2-12-FULL-54-10 > 2-12-FULL-54-10 > 2-12-FULL-54-10. The sequence goes on from MEKX01000058.1 coordinate 10,181, forward strand.
TCCGTGGCCAGATCGACATTGCCCATTTCGGCGGCGATGCCGGGATCCATTTTGGAATACTTTAAATTCTTGCTGACAAAATCAACCGTGAGATTGAGTTTGCCGACCTCCGTGCCCTCAGTAGGCGTGAAATAAATTGGTACCACCACAGAGGTTCCCGGCGTGCCGGAACTGCTGCCCAATGTAATGCGAGTTGCTTTCGTGTCGCCCTGAGCCATGGCTACAGGGATGTAACAAACCATGAGAAACAAGCTGCCGAGTGCGATTCGGCGGAAATAAGAAACCATCATTAGCGACCTCCAAGTGGACAGCCCGGATCAAAGATATTATGCAAGCTGCTGCTGAACGAGAGCAACTTTACGCAAGCTTATCCTTAATTCCAAGTTCAGCCCTATTCTACACCAAATTGAAATGCAAACACTTTAACTTTTTTTCAACAATTTAAAGAACGAACATTCGATGCAAGCTCTGGCAAAGCTCAGCGTGCCAGCCGGAATGCCGATCAACTCAAATTCACAAAATTCGGTATGGCGTTCAAGGCCATTCTGAGAGCCAGGCAGACAAACGCCAGCATGGCAAATAAATAATAAGCGGGCTGATGATTGATCAGCTCGGTAGCATAGAAGCGGCCCTTTTCGAGCTGGTTAATCTCATAAAAAGCTTCTTCGAGGTGAGTCGGGTTGGCAGCATCGAAATACTTGCCGCCGGTACTGGGGACACCTTCGCGAATCTGCTGGGAAGCACCCTGTTCCAAGGCCACGCCGATGAAATAAACGCGAGTGCCGTCGTAACGGGCGCGTTCGAGTTCTTTCATGGGATCGCGGCCATAGTTATAGTCGCCGTCGCTGAACAGAATGATGACCTGGCCTTTGGTGCGGCGATCCCCTTTTCGCTTGCTGTATTTGAAGAATTCGGTGGCCATGTAAATGCCTTCGCCGATGGCGGTGAACCCCTCATTGATGAGCGTTTGCGTGCTGACCATGGCAAGGTATTCAGAGAGGCTTTCGTGGTCGAAGGTGGCTGGGCTGACCAGATAAGAGTTATTCGAAAAGACCACCAGGCCGATGGCATCGCCGGGGCGTTTTTTCACGAATTCGATGGCGCTGAGCTTAACGGCTTCCATCTTGCTGCCCGGGCGAACCATGAGGCCGGGGCGGTTGGCGACGGCTTGCGGTTGGGGCATGGGAGAGCCTTTGAGCATGTTCTCTTCCATGCTTTGCGATAGATCGAAGACAATCATGATCTGCAAGCCGCCACGCTCGATCCGCTGCAACACAAATGGATATACGGGGCCCAGCAAAGCGACGAGCAGGAAGCCGACAGCGAGAGATTCCAGAATGGTGGGGAGGCGAAATACGAGGCTGATTCTCCCCAGCCGCGGGAGCAATTGCTCGACGAGCGAGTGTCCCCAGTAGTTGCGCCGAAAAAAGCTGATGACAATGAACGCAACTAGGATGGGGACAATGTAGTACAGCCAAGATAGGTTCTGAAAGGTCATGAAAAAATAATCAGCGTTGTACCTGTACTTCAAAAATATTACGGATATCTTGCGCCAGCCGTTGCGCGCCTTCCGATGTGACGGAGGCTCCGTTGGCGGCGGCGTAACGGGCCAATTCCATGGCGCTGAGAGCGCGAACAGATGCTTCCGTCAGGCCAGGATCAGCGGCCAGTTTCTTCAATTCATCGGAGAAATCCTCGGAGGTCAGGCCGGAAGTGGGAGTTTCCAGGTAAAACCCCAGGAACTCCTTCAGGTCACGGTAAGAGTGGTCATAGAAATCCATGATGGCGCGGGTATCGGAGAAAGAAGAAGGCACTCTGTCCGACCATCTTTCGCGGATCGCCTGCATGGCCTTGCGGCGGTCCGGACCGCGCAAGGCTTTGCGCATTTTAATATACTGCGTGGTTTCCCAACCGCCACCGACAAACAGCACGACGAGGGCGAAATATCCGGTCCAGGCGATCCAGCCGAGGCTGCTCTCCCAGCCCAGGACAGCGATCCCGTCACGGATATCGGTTGGATCAGGTTCCAGCGGGCTACGCAACGCGAGGACAAGTCCCGGCACGGTGAGACTTTCGGCGGCGGCCTCCTGGGCGGTAGCCGTTTGGCTGCTGCGCTTGAAATAGAAAAGGGTCAGTTGCGGTATCTGCTGGACGGCTTCACCGGTGGTGTAGCTGGCGAGAGCCAGATCGACGGTGAGGAGATTATTGTCATCCTTCAACTTAACAACAGTCTTGGACAGATCCTTGACTTCGAATGGTTCCAGATTGACCGTTTCTTTGGTCAAAGTATCGAGAACGAATTCGTACTCGTCGGAATAAACAATACTGATCTTGTAATGGAAAGGATCGCCAATCCAAACGGCGGTATGGTCCAGTTCCTTGAAAAAGGACATGCCTTCGGGCGGCGGAGCCAAACCCTCCAGACTTGCAGCGCTGGGACCGCCAGCCGCGCCGCCACCGCCGTGCTGCTGGGCTGAAGCCTGATTCACCGCGGCGCTGAAACCGGAAAACCATAAAATGGCCAGGGCTAAAACACGAAATAAATCTCTCATACTTTCCTCCGCCGTTCGAACAGCATCATCAGGGGATCCAAAAATGGCTCCCCGACTTTCAAAAACAGACATTCCATACCGAGCGAATAAAACAAATCCTGCAAATCAAGTTTACGTTCCTCCACCAGCGCCTCATAGCGTCTGCGATGCGAGGAGGACAGACTCATCAAAAATTGCTTGCCGGTTTCCGCCGAGCGCAAGCGCAACAATCCGGTCCCTTGCGGGAGGTCCCGTTCAAATTGATCAGAGAAAATGATGGGAACAAGATCATGCTTCTGGGCCATGACTTTCAAATCCGGCAGTTCAGCCAGTGCGGCGCTGGCGGGGTTGTCGATAAAATCAGAAAGCAGGAAGACCATCGACATACGCTTCAATCGAGCGCGCAAAAATTGCAAAGCGACCGCCCAGTTTGTTCCCTTGGAAGTTGGGCGAACGTTGAGAAGCTGTTCGATGGCGCGCCAAACATGTGACCGGCCCATGCGGGGAGGCTCGTAGGCCTCGATGCGGTCGGTAAAAGCCATGAAGCCGAAGTTGCAATTATCACTGGAAGCGGAAAAGCCGAGAGTGGCAGCGACCTGCAACAGCCGCAACCGCTTGGAATAAGTCGCGGTGGAGAAATCCATGGAGCGCGACAGGTCCACAGCAAGAAAAACGATGATTTCTTTTTCCTCGTACTGTTTTTTCAGGTAGAGGTCCTGCATGCGAGCGGAGACGTTCCAATCCACGCGGCGCAAATCGTCGCCGATTTCATACTTGCGATGAGCTTCAAACTCGTACCCAGAGCCTTTGAGCCGACTGCGGCTCTGTCCAAAGCGCAGGCTGCGGATGCGCCGGGAAGCGGCGATTTCGACGTATTGAAGTTCCTTGGCGATTTCGGGAGAAAGCATTCTCTAAAGCACCTTAGGGGATCGGGGTATGGCGCAAAACTTCCGACACGACCTCATCCGTGGTCACGTTTTCCACCTCGGCGCGAATGGTCCGCACCAAGCGATGATGCAGCACATCGACGGCGATGTATTTGACGTCGGAGGGCAGGACATAATCCCTGCCGCGGAAGAAAGCCACGGTGCGCGCCATCGCCATCAAGTGAGTATACGAACGGGGCGACGCTCCGTGCATGACCATTTCTTTGACAATGGTCAGAGCATTGCCTTGGGAATTGCGGGTCGCCTGGCCGATGGCAACGATGTAGCGGCGCACTTTGTCATCCAGGTGAACGTCTGAGACCATCTGGCGGATGAGGACGACGGTATGAGGGTCCGCGACCGATTCGACGCTGACGCGTTCCAGTTTGGTGGCCAGCATCTGAAATTCGCTTTCCGAAGACGGGTAATTCACCCGGACCATCATGGCAAAGCGGTCCAGTTGGGCTTCGGGCAGAGAGAAGACGCCTTCCTGTTCAACCGGGTTCTGCGTGGCGAGCACCCAGAAGGGATCGTCCAAAGCGTAGGTATTTTCACCAATCGTAACCTGGCGTTCCTGCATGGCCTCCAGCAATGCGCTCTGGGTTTTTTGCGGAGCGCGGTTGATTTCGTCGGCGAGAACCAAGTTGGCAAAGATGGGACCTTTTTCCACGCGAAATTCCGACGAGCGGCTGTCAAAAATGCGCGTGCCAAGAATGTCGGCGGGGAGCATGTCGGGGGTGAACTGAATGCGCTGAAACTTGGTTCGTATGGTGTTGGAGAGAGCAGACACCAGCAGGGTTTTAGCCAGGCCGGGGACGCCTTCCAGAAGGATGTGACCCGAGCCGGCTTTTTCGCCTTCCCCGCGCTTGAATGAATAAGGGATGCGTCCGAACAGCCCGACGAGGATTTTGCGTATAAGTTCGTCCTGTCCGATAATGACCTTTTGGACCTGCTCCTCAATACGATGAATGATTTCCCAAGCTTCTTCTTTTTTTAACGTAACTTGCACTTGCGTAGCTGACAAAGCGTTCCTCCCTTTTTCCGGTTCAAGCGCCTATAAAAATATTCCCAAAATTAAGAAAGCGAAAGCAGCCAGGAGAAATTCCTGGTAGAGCTCCCTGCGGGTGGCATGGGATTCGTAGCCGGCAACGGGGCGTCCCTGGACAAGGATTTCCTGGAGCGCCTCATTGACTTGCTTCTTGTCCTCCCCGCGATAAAATTTTCCAGCGGTTCTTTCGGCTACGTCGCGCAGAGTGCGGGATTGGGCTTTGCTAACGATGCGCGCGCCGCCTTCCCGGGTCAGGAACTTTACAGGTTTTCCCTGTGTCAATAGCAAAGGGACGTGAGCGCCGCTGGCAGTGCCAAGGCCGAAAGTGTAAATCTTGACTCCTTGCTGAAACGTCTGGGCGAGAGGCTCTTCCCATTCTCCAATATTATCGTTGCCATCAGAGATCAACACGAATACGCGCCTTCTTTGCTTCACGAGGTCCGGATGCGCGATGGAGTCCAATTCCATAACCCGCAGCGCACTACGAAGGGCAGAACCCATGTTGCTGCCAGGCTGAGGCTCTTCGAGCTGATTCAGATAATCGAAGTAGACGATGATGCTTTGGGGGTCGCGGGTGAGGTAAGAAAGCACCACGCTGGTGTAGTGAAAAACGACCAGTCCATAGCGGTCCTGCGGCTGCTTGTGCAAAAGAAACTGCTGGATGATTTCCTGCGCATGGCCCAAACGGTGAGGGTCCATATCGCTGCCGTACATGGAAGGCGAAATATCGAGCAGGAAAATTAAATCCGTCGGCGTGGGAACTGGCTTGAGCTCCCGAATGACCATGCGCGGCTGAGCAAGGGCTAAAACCATGATCGACAGACTGACGAGAAAAGCGAGGCCTCGCAGCCACCCCCTGCCTGCCCAGGAAATTCTGGATATTTTTTTGAGGTTTTTGAGATTCCCGAAGCGTTTGCGCATGCGTGACTGGTGCCAAACGCCAAGCCACCACAGTATCCCCAGTATGGGGACCACCCACAGCAGCACGAAATATTCCTGTCGAACTAATTCCATTCGTGTAAATCCGTTGGACCTATGAGCTAGCCAAGCAGCCAGCGCGGTGAGGAGGCGCTATAACATGAAGCCGGTTGCTTTCAGAACTCACGGCTCCGCAGACCGAAGTTCTTAGAGGCTAGTGCATTTGGTCCGGTGTAAGATTGGGCTTTTCCTGAACGCGAACCCTTTCCAGAATTTCCAGCTTACCCTCCTGCCCTTCTTCGAACATCTGTTTGCGGAGGTAGGCGATGAATTCCAAATTGTATTTGGCATCCCAGTTGTCCGGGTCCAGCCGAAGAGCGTCGCGAAGAGAATCTTCTATGCCTATTAAAGTTTCCTCGAGAACTTGAGGGTCCTTCTGTTCCGCTTCCATGAAGGTCTTGATCGATTTGCGAAATGCGATATTGGAGCGGATGAGAACAAACCTGCCGTCCTTCATGCCCCCGGCGATATCGCTTTCCCGGTCCAAAGCTTCCGTGGCTTGATCCATCCGATCCAAGCCGTAGAGCAGCCGGGCTTCATTGAGGAGCAGGTTCTGGCGGTCCCGTTCAGGGATGTAACGAATCATGCCAGCGGAGCGCAGATTTTGCTCGATAGCGGCATATCGCTTCAAAGAGGATTCCGCATCGCCTTTTTGGAAATCATCGGCAGCCAGGTCCATTTCCCGCAGTAGGGAGCCATAGCTTAAACCGACAATGACGACGAATAACAAAACGACACCGATAACCAATTTTACCGCCATCCCGACCGGGCTCTTCTCAGCCATCTTTCTATACCCTCCTGTGCCGATCACCTTGCGTCCATGAGCAAGGTTGATTTGAGACTACGCGAATTGGAACGCAAGCCGCAATGTTCCAGTGACTGGCATAACCATGGATGCTATTCCAGCCGATGTCCGTGTCACTCGCCATTCCAGGAGCCAGATTCGAAAGGCACCTGAAATTATCGCAGGCCGATGAACTGTGTGCAGATAGAAAAGCAGATAGGAATTAACATAGTTACAGACGGGTGTCAACATTCCCAAAATGCTTCCTGCCTTCTGTCCCCGTCCGAAAGCGCGAATTCTTCTGGCTAATCAGTCCTGGAAAATGAACAATCCATTATATGATAATGCAATTGACTGCAAGCGACAATACAAGATTACGGAAAATTACACCACGCCGAAATCACGCCAAATATCGCTCAAGTATCTGATCCCACTTTTCTTGAGCACGCAAAATAAACTCAATGCAATCGCGGACCGCGCCGCCGCCGCCTGGGCTGGCCGTGACTATGTGGCACATCTCCTTGACCTGCTGGTGCCCGTTGGCCACGCTGGCAGAAAACCCGGTTCGACGAAGGATGGGAAGGTCTTGGAGGTCATCGCCCATGTAGGCGATCGCCGAGTCAGGGAAACCTGACGCTTCCCGGACTTTCTCGTACGTTTCCAGCTTATTCCGGCTCCCTTGTTCAACAATTTTAATGCCCAGCTCAATGGCTCTAGCCATGACACTTTCCGATGTGCGCCCGGTGATGATTCCGGTCAGCAGTCCTGCGCGATGGGCGAAGTTGATGCCTACGCCATCCTGAACGGAAAACGACTTGATCTCATGAATGCCACCGCGCCCGTCAGGAACAAGCAGAATCCGTCCGTCCGTCATGACGCCGTCCACGTCCATGAGAAAGAGGCGAACGCCGAGAGCGCGCTCGTGGGCATCCGGATTAATGCGGGAAAAATTCAATGTAAAGTTACGCCCTTATCAGCACAAAATTAATGGGGAGATTGACTCGGCATGGAAGCCACAACATCCAAAAAAGCCTGCGCCGCACGCGACAATTGCCGGTCCGTTTTATAAGCCAGCCCTAAGCGCCGCACAAGCTTGAGGCCTTGGATCGGGACCAGCTTCAGCACGCAGGATTTCGTTTCCATCTCTGCATACGAACGGGTGAGCAGGGAAATGCCCAGACCGGCTCCGACAAACTTTTTAATGCTCTCGACACTGGCCAGCTCCATGGAGATTTGCAGCCGATTGCGGTACTTTCTGAAAATACGCTCCAGCAGCTCGCGGGTATGCCCGCCTTTAGGGAAAATCAGCGGCTCGGAAACCAGGTCCTCGATCTTCAAGGAAGCGCGTTTCGCCAAAGGGTGCTTCGCCGGAAGAACCACCTGCACTTCATCCTCATGCAGAGGAATGACCTTGAGATTATTCTGCGTGACAGGAAGAGTAACGATGCCCAGGTCCACCTGGTGCTCATTCATGCGCTGAATAATTTTGTGGCTAAAATTACGATAGATGTCGATCGCCACTTGCGGATACTTTCGCTTATATTCGGCGAACACATTGGGCAGGACATACAAGCAGGTGGCCTCGTTGGCCCCCACGACTAAACTGCCTGCGATTTCGTCCCGGGTCTCCCGAACCCTCTGCAAAGTCTCCCGGTGCAGGGCCTGGAGTTTTTGGCCGTACTCAAAAAGAATTTCACCGGCGGGCGTCAAAAATATTTTTCGCCCCGAGCGATCAAATAGCTTTTGGTTGAATTCCTGCTCCAAAGAGCGAATCTGCGCGCTGATGGCGGGTTGCGTGCGATAAAGCTTTTCCGCAGCGCGGGAAAAACTATGCAGTTGCGCTACCTCGAGAAAAGCCGTGATTTGATCTATTTCCATGGCGAAATGAAGCGGATGAGCAATCTAGAATTGGATAAGTAAATGTTATCAAACTTATAAGCTTTGAATTATAGCAGGTAAAGCGGATCGAGAGGAACTTCGTCATTCAAGAAAAAAAGCCCCGCGAGAAGCGTATCTCGCGGGGCTGTAATCGTTAGAAGTGAACAACCATGGCTGCCGAATAGACTAGCAGCTTTTGTCCGAGCAGTTTGAATCCTGCGCGCAAAGTTAAAGCAGCTTACTGGATCACGCCGCAAGCCAGACGAGGCCCTGCATTGCCCGTCGGCTGGGTCGTTACATCATCTTCGCCGCCATGGACGATGACCGCTTTGCCGACAAAAGAGTTGGGGCCCTCAAAAGCGAGGCTGGATGAATGGATATCGCCCATGGCCATGCCATCCGCACCCGCTTCAATGTTGCCGAGGTCGCCGACATGGTGTTCCGCAGCATCAGGAGCGCCGTGCGCTTTGCCATCCGGATTGAAGTGACCACCAGCGCTGGCGCCATCGGGCGCGCTGCAATCGCCGGTTTCGTGAATATGAAAGCCATGCTTGCCAGCGGCAAGACCGGTGACGTGATATTCCACGTGAACAGCGCCCATATCCTCCGTAAATTTGACTGTGCCGGTGACATTATTTCCCTGAGTTGCTGCCAGCTCCACAGAAGCGGTTTTCGCCGGCGGCGCTGGCGGCGGTGCAGCCGCCTGCTCCGCAGGCTGCTCTGCAGGTCCGCACCCAATTAGCGCAATGATAGGCAATGATAAAGCAAACAGTTTCCAACTACGATGATTCGACATCCCTTTCCCCCTTTTTAATTATATGGAGACAATGCTCCCGATTCTCAAGCCCGCCAAACTGGGAGTTTATACCATGCGGACTGCAATGTTGCAAGCTACTCGATTGGAATCTGAAAAGATTCTTTGCAATTAGGCGTCACTCAGACCTTTCCAGCGATCAATAAACTCAGGCTGGTGATTCCCCAGGGTCGGATTCAGCAAGAATCCGAGTCAATGTGTGGAAATGATGACCCATGATGGCCAGCGTCATCGCCCGATCAAACGCGTGGCGGTAGCGTGTCGCAGCATCCAGTAAAAACTTCCAGTAGCTGAGGCGGAAGTCACCGAGTACCCCCTGGTGCAAGACCGATCTGAAAAATGCCAAGTAATCGGAAGGGCGGCGCGGCGTCGAGTACAGATTGCGGGGAGCTTCAGCCAGGAAGCGGCGGACCCGCTCGTAGTATGCGTCCGGGTGGTAAATGCGCTCCAGAATGGACCGGTAGCCTTCCACCAGTTTTTGGGCATTCATCTTGGGAATGAAATTCAGATTGAGGTCCATGTTGTCGCCGGAGTGATTGTCGATGAGGCGGCCTTCTTTTTGCAGGCGGCGGTAAAGCTGCGTTCCAGGTAATGCGGAAAGCAAGCCGACCATGGCCATGGGGATGGCGCTTTCCTGGATGAACTTTACTTGGCGGTCGAAAATCTCCTCCGGGTCGCTGTCAAAGCCTACGATAAAGCCTGCCATAACCTCCATGCCGTAGTGTTGGATTCTCTTCACGCTTTCCAGAAGACTGCGCTTGGTATTCTGGTGCTTTTGCGCTTCGATTAGACTAACCTCATCCGGCGTCTCGATGCCCAGGAAAACCCTGGTGAAGCGGGCTGCACGCATCATGTCCAGCAGATCGTCATCGTCGGCGAGGTTCATGGAAGCCTCGGTGTAGAAAGTGAAGGGTGTCTTCTGGCGATTATTCCAGTCAGCCAGGACGGGCAAAAGTTCTTTGACCTTGGGCTTATTGCCGATGAAATTGTCATCGACGATAAAAACAGCGCCGCGCCATTTGTATTCCTGCAATTGCTCCAGCTCGGCAAGCACCTGCTGGGGCGACTTGGTGCGCGGCTTGCGGCCATAGATTTCAATGATGTCGCAGAACTCGCAGTTGAACGGGCAGCCACGGGAATATTGAATGGCCATGGCGCTGTAGTGCTTCAAATTGATCAGGCTCAAATCGGGCAACGGAGTGTGGTCCAAAACGGGTCTTTCCGGAGCCTGATAGACCGGCTTAGCGGTACCTTGCTCCAGGTCGGCGACGATATCGGCCATGAGGTCTTCCGCCTCGCCGATCACGACGTGATCCGCGTGCTGTTGGAACTCAGGCACGCTGGACGTCGCCGGGCCGCCCACCATGGTGCGGATGCCGCGTTTGCGGCATCGGTCCATCATCTGAATCATCTGGTCTTTGTGGATCAACATGCCGCTGAGCATGACAATATCAGCCCATTTGAGATCGGCGTCCGTCATCGGCTCGATATTGGTGTCGATCAGCCGCTTTTTCCAGTGCTTGGGGAGCATGGCTGAAACGGTCATCAGGCCTAATGGGGGGTAAACAGAACTCTTCCCTTCAAAAGGAAGGGCGTGCTTGAAGCTCCAATAAGTATCTGGCCATTCTGGATAGACCATCAGGACATTCATTTATACTGATACCCCCGTTCTGATCACGAGCTTCAGAATACACTACTAACGGAACTAGGGACAATGGCAATTCCCGCAATTGCTGTTAAATAACGGCAATGATTTATAAAAAGGCTTTGCTTAAAGCTAACAAACGAATCGCGGATCAGGACAAATCAAACAACAGAACTTCGGCGGCAGAGTCGTTTGAAATATTTTGTATCTTCAAAGCAGATTCCTCGGAAACGGCCGCGCCGTCACCCGGCTGAAGTGTTATGTTGTTCATCATTACTTGGCCGCGAGCCACCTGCACCCAAGCATGCCGCTCGGGCAATAGATTGTAGTCCACGCTGGAACCTGGCTTCAGGTAAGACGCCAGCAGACTCACGTCCTGGTGGATGGTAATTGAACCGTCCTCGCCTTTGGGCGAGGCCAGCAAGACAAAAGAGTCTGATCGTTCGCGAATGGGAAAAGCTTTCTGCTCGTAACTGGGCGGCAAGGAAGTTTTTTCTGGCCGTATCCAGATTTGCAGCAGGTGGACCGATGCCGACGAGGAAGGGTTGAATTCGCTGTGCAAGACGCCGGTGCCGGCGCTCATGCGCTGCACTTCGCCCGGGCGGATGACGGATTGATTGCCCATGTTGTCTTTATGCTCCAGCGCGCCTTCCAGCACATAGGTGATGATTTCCATGTCGCGATGCCCGTGGGTAGCAAAGCCCATGCCGGGACTCACGAAGTCCTCGTTGATCACACGCAGATGGCGAAAGCTCGAGTACTGGGGGTCGTAATACTCATTAAAGGAAAAGCTGTGCCAGCTATCGAGCCAGTCGATTTTGGTGCGCCCGCGATCCGCAGAAGGCCGGAGAGAAATCATAGCGATTCTATATTACGCCTCGGCAGGCAGATTAAGGAATAGGCTGCTGCTGGCTCATGCAATGAAAGGTGCCTAAACCGTATACAAGATAAAAAGCATTGATGCCGATAACCTGGCGAGCGGGGAAAACCGATTCAAGAGTGCGCAAGGCGGCATCGTCATGCTTGGTTCCAAACAACGGGACGATGACTTTTGAGTTGCCGATGTAGAAATTGGCATAGCTGGCGGGCAGCCTGCCGTGGACATCGCCCACTCGCCCCGGCATGGGCAATGGAATCACGGAGAGCTTGCGGCCATCCTGATCCGTGGCCTGTTCCAAAAGGCGGAAATTTTCCTTGAGAACTTCGTGATCGGGATCGTTCGCATCGTCTTGTAAAGCGCACAGGACGGTGGTGGGATTGACGAAGCGCGCGATGTCGTCAATATGCCCGTCGGTGTCATCGCTCTCGATGCCATCCTTGAGCCAGATGATATGCGAGACGCCGAGATAGTCACTGAGCATGGATTCGATCTCAGTTCTGTTCAGTTGGGGATTGCGATTTTGATTGAGCAGACATTGCTCCGTGGTGAGCAGAGTGCCGCAGCCATTCACATCAATAGCGCCGCCTTCGAGGACCATGCCGGGCTCGAATATTCGGAGATGCAGTGATTGGTTTATCGCGTAAGGAACATTATTATCCTTGAGCAAGGACTCGTATTTGTTTCCCCAGGCGTTGAAAATCCATTTGGTCATGGCGAGATTTTTCTTCTCGTGGTTGACGACGAAGATCGGTCCGTAATCGCGGAACCAGATGTCGGCGTAGTCGGCTAAGTGGAAACGGACTTTCGCTAGGTCTGTCCCGCGTTGCGTTAACAGTTGAGCAGCCCGCGCCTGCATGGGTTCATTGAGCGCCAGCAAATCCACGGTGTCGCTGTCGTGTATTGCGTGGATGAAGTCAGCGAAAGCATCTTCCGCTTTTTCGAGGTATGGGTATGAGACTTCGTCATGCGGCCAGGATAGCCACACCGCCGAATGCGGTTCCCATTCCGCCGGCATGTGGAACCCAAGTTCTTTGGGAGTGGGTTCGGCGCGAGAGGTGGGAATTGAATTTGGCATGAGAATGGCTTGCTGAAAGGTATTTGATTATTTGCTCGTTTTGAACTTATAAGTTTCCGGGCGGCGATTGCGGAAAAACCCCCAGCCTTCGCGAATACGCTGATTGTGCGAGAGGTCCAACTGTTGGATGAACACCTCTTCGCGGTCAGCACTTGCTCGTCGCAAAACTTTTCCAAAGCTGTCGCATACGAATGACTGTCCCCAGAATCGCAGGCGGTCTTCGCGCCCGGTTCTGTTGACGGCTGCGACGTGAATGCCATTGGCGATGGCGTGCCCGCGCATCACGGTTTCCCAGGCGTCGTGCCAGTCGCCATCCTTTGATTTGTGGCCGACAATGTGTCCGATGGCGGTGGGATAAAAAATAATCTCCGCACCACCGAGCGCGGCCATGCGCGCCGCTTCAGGAAACCATTGATCGTAACAGATGAGAACTGCGAACGTTGCGAATTTGGTTTTGTAGACGCGATAACCGGAATCGCCGGGCGAGAAATAATTTTTCTCGTAGAATAAAGGGTCCTGCGGAATATGAAGCTTGCGGTATAGGGGCAGGAGTTTGCCATCGTGATTCAAAACAGCGGCGGTGTTGTAAAATTTGCCAGCTTTGGATTTTTCATAGAGAGGGACGATGATTACGGTTTCTAATTCGCGAGCGAGGCTTCCGAAGTGCCGCGTGGATTCACCTGGGATGGATTCGGCAAAATCGGTTCCCTCGGTTCTCTCGGTTCCCTCGTATTGAGGAAAATAGATGGTTCTGCAAAGTTCCGGCAGGCAGATGATCTGCGCTCCTTTTTGCGCCGCCAAACGGATCATGCGCTCGGATTTCGCCAAATTCCCGGCGGGGTCGGTCGACATCTTCATCTGGATCGCGGCGATGGTGACCTTGTGTCTCATAAAATTCTTCCTGATTCCGAAACGGAGACTGAACGAAAATTGTAGCCCACTTTTCCCGTGTGGGATAATACAAGCCTGAGAAACTAACGTGGAAAAATCCAAGCAAAAGCAGATGATCATCGTCGCCGTTGGCGCAATTGCGGTTTTGGTGCTGGTGAATCAACTGATCCGGTGGGGGACTGGGAACGACGGCAACGTCATCCGGGTATCCGGGAATGTGGAGGTCACGGAAGCGGAAGTGAGTTTTAAAATCGCCGGACGAGTCGTGGAGCGGCTGGTCGGCGAAGGGGAATCGGTCGAGAAGGGGCAGACTGTGGCCCGCCTCGATGACAGCGAGCTAAGCCGCGAGGCAGCGCTGCGGCGGGCTGAGGTGCAGGCGGCTGAAGCAGCCTTGGCGGAACTGGAAGCAGGATCGCGGCCCGAGGAAATCGCGCAGGCGGAAGCGGCTGAGCGACGAGCGCAGTCAAGGCTGGAAGAAATGGAGACTGGGTCGCGTCCAGAAGAAATTACTGCTGCGGAGGCGACATTGGCGCAGGCCGAAGCAGATGCGGTCCGCTGGCGAGCCGAGCACGAGCGGGCGCTGAAGCTGCATGAGGAGGGCGTCATCTCGTCGCAGCAACTCGACGTGGTGCGGTCGAATTACGAGATGGCAGAGGCGAAAAAGAAAGCCGCAGGGGAACAAAAGAAGTTGGTAGAGGAGGGACCGCGCAAGGAACAGGTAGAACAGGCGCGGGCATCCTGGCAGGAAGCCAGCCAGCGGTATCAGATGATTAAGGCAGGGCCGCGAAAAGAAACGATAGCGCAAGCCAGGGCGAGGCTGGAGCAGGTGCGGCAAGCTCTGGCGGCGGCGCAGACGCGGCTGGGCTATGCGACCCTTTTGGCACCTCTTACGGGGGTCGTCCTCTCAGAAAATATCGAAGCGGGAGAGTTCGTTTCGCCGGGAACGCCAGTGGTGACGATGGGGGAGCTTTCCCAAGTGTGGCTGCGAGCCTACATCAATGAGACGGACCTGGGCCGAGTGAAGGTGGGGCAGATGGTGCGTCTGCGCACGGACACTTATCCAGACAAAGAATACGAGGGCAAAGTTACATTCATCGCTTCGCAGGCCGAATTCACGCCGCGCAATGTGCAGACGCCGCAGGAGCGCGTGAAGCTGGTGTATCGGGTAAAGATCGACGTTCCCAACCCGCAGGGCGAACTCAAACCCGGCATGCCAGCGGATGCGGAGATTGTGTTGGGAGCAGGGGAGTAGGCAAAGGCAGTGATGAGTGAGGTGGCGGGAGGCAAAGGAAGTATAAGAGGCAGAAGAGGCATAGGAAAAGCGAGCTTCACTGCGCCCATCGCTAAAGCTCGGGCTGCGCTCCGGCCTTCGGCAGAGAGGAAGAAGGCATCACGACGCCTGTTTCGGCACGGATGAATCCGTGCCCTTTCGTAAACAGAGGAAGATTCCTTGCTGCGCACGGAATGACGTTCGAAAAATTAAAAGCCCGCGGTGAGGAAGGCGCTCACCGCGGCTACCAAAACCAACTATACATAAACAAATACCAAAAAGAAGATAAGCCGCAGAGTTTGAAAATCGCAAACTCTGCGCTACCCATTTCGGGAAGACCATGTTGAGAAACTGTCAGGAGTGTGAATGTAATATGAGAAATATCGAACCTTAGGTGGTCGCTCCATTACTGTCGCGGCTCGGATGAAAACCTGCCCACATGCTGAAACGGGCGATAGCAATTTATAGCGAAACAGTGATTCAAGCGAGAATCAGGCGGCGGCCTTTGGGTTCGGGAACCGAATCGCCGAATTCTTTTGCGGTATTGATCCAATGGCGTATGGCGTTCTGCGCGTTGGCCAGCGCGGCTTCCTGCGTGGGACCGTGCGCGGCGCAGCCGGGCAGTTCCGGGACTTCAGCCACGAAGGCGTCGTCCTCCTTGCTCCAGCAAATGATGATCTCGTATTTGTTCATTGCAGTTCCCCTATTATATTTCAGAATGATTACACAGAGTGGAAATGCGGAAGCAGATCCCTCGTCGCTGCGCTCGCTCGGGATGACCGGATTAAGGAGCCGTGCGGGGCGAGGAAGGATAGGGGATGGAGTGGTACCTTGGGTGGTCGCTCCATTACTGTCGCGGCTCGGATGAAAACCTGCCCACATGCTGAAACGGGCGATAGCAATTTATAGCGAAACAGTGATTCAAGCGAGAATCAGGCGGCGGCCTTTGGGTTCGGGAACCGAATCGCCGAATTCTTTTGCGGTATTGATCCAATGGCGTATGGCGTTCTGCGCGTTGGCCAGCGCGGCTTCCTGCGTGGGACCGTGCGCGGCGCAGCCGGGCAGTTCCGGGACTTCAGCCACGAAGGCGTCGTCCTCCTTGCTCCAGCAAATGATGATCTCGTATTTGTTCATTGCAGTTCCCCTATTATATTTCAGAATGATTACACAGAGTGGAAATGCGGAAGCAGATCCCTCGTCGCTGCGCTCGCTCGGGATGACCGGATTAAGGAGCCGTGCGGGGCGAGGAAGGATAGGGGATGGAGTGGTACCTTGGGTGGTCGCTCCATTACTGTCGCGGCTCGGATGAAAGCCAATAGCACAAGCATGCCGTGGCTACGCAAGATTTTGGGTGTAGAATGCGGGCGAGAATTGAAAGGAGGTGACGGGTAACGTTCCGTCCGTCCCAAGTTTATCGTCCCCTGATTTCCTATGTGATGGAATTGAAAATTGTGAACTGTAGAGTGATGAAGGTTTGGAAAAGAGTCGTAATAATAAACATACTTTTTTTAGCCCCTCTTCCATTTGCTGTGTATCGAGGGAAAATAGATTACTGGACAGCCATATTAGGAGCGGTTATTTTCTTTATCGTTTACAATGCTGGGTCCATTGCCTTGTTTTGGAATAAAGATGCATTCCAACCCCATCCTCATCCTGGTTGGCGGAGGGCATCCTATTATCTGTGGACTGTAGGTACTGTCGGTTTGTTATATTACCTTTACAGGTGGGCATTTTGGGATCTGTGAGCAGCACTCGGCATTTCCATCCATGAGCCTTACCAGCGATAACCCATCCAGCGTGATACGGACGGAAGGGCTGAGGAAGTCGTTCGGAAAAATCCAAGCCATTAAAAATTTGAGCCTAAATGTAGAGCGCGGCGAGATGTTTGGCCTGGTGGGGCCGGACGGCGCGGGCAAGACGACCGTGATGCGCTTGCTGAGCGCGGTGCTGGACCCGGATGCGGGCGATGCCTGGGTGCTGGGCCGCCACACGGTGAAAGAGTCCGAGGCCGTCAAGGACCAGATCGCTTACATGAGCCAGCGGTTCGGCCTCTATCCCGATCTTACGGTCATCGAAAATCTTCTTTTCTACACTGACATCTATGACGTTCCTCGCGGAGAACGCGAGAAACGAATCAGGCGGCTGCTTTCCTTCAGCAATCTGGGGCCGTTTCAGAAGCGCCAGGCGAGGGATTTGTCGGGCGGGATGAAGCAAAAGCTGGGCCTGGCCTGCGCGCTGGTGCATACGCCCAAAGTGCTGCTGCTGGATGAGCCGACCAATGGCGTTGATCCGCTGTCGCGGCGGGAGTTCTGGAAGATATTGAACGGCTTGCTGCGCGAGCAGGTGACGATTTTTATTTCGACGTCGTACCTGGATGAGGCGGAGAGATGCCATCGCGTGGCCTTGTTGAACGAAGGGGAATTGCTGGCCTGCGGGACTCCCGATGAGGTCAAGCAAATGATGAGGGGGACGATTCTTGAAGTGCGGACAAGCAATCCGCGAAGCGCGCTGGAAGTGTTGCGAAAGCATTTTCCGGCGCAGGCGGCGCGGCTGTTCGGCGACCGCATTCATTTGGTAGCGGATTCGGCGGCGAAAGCCCAAGAGCAAGCTGAGAAAGCGTTCGCAGAGGAAGGCATAAAGTTGCTGAGCGTAAGGGAAATTGAGCCAGGCCTCGAGGATGTGTTTTTATCGGTGCTAGCCAGCAATCATTGACGAGAAGGACATGAACGGGAATAACAACAACGTGGCTGTCGAGGTGCGCGGGATTGAACGACGGTTCGGGAAATTCATCGCCGTGGACGGCATCAGTTTTGAAGTAAAGCGTGGGGAAATATTTGGATTTCTCGGACCGAATGGGGCGGGCAAATCCACAACGATTCGCATGCTGTGCGGGTTGTTGGCGCCGACCGCCGGCGGGGGGACCGTGGCCGGATACGACATCCGAACGCAGACCGAGCAGATCAAAGCCCACATTGGCTACATGAGCCAGCGGTTTTCCCTGTATGAAGACCTGACGGTTGAGGAAAACATCGATTTCTACAGCGGCATCTACCGTATTCCCGCAAACAAGGCTCCGTTACGCAAGCAATGGGTGATTGAAATGGCGGGGTTGCAGGAACACCGCAGTGCAATGACCGGGCAACTGGCCGGAGGCTGGAAGCAGCGGCTGGCGCTGGGGTGCGCCATCCTGCACGAGCCGCCGATTCTGTTTCTGGACGAACCGACGTCGGGGGTCGATCCAGCGAGCCGGCGCAAATTCTGGGAGCTGATCTATGACCTGTCCGGAAGAGACGTTACCGTCTTCGTCACAACGCATTACCTGGAGGAAGCGGAGCACTGCAACCGCGCAGGGCTGATCTTTAGGGGCAAGCTGATCGCCAGCGGAAGCCCGGAGTCGCTGAAAAAAGAGCAGTCGCCCGGTGAAATACTGGAAGTGGTTTGCGAGTGGCCTCAGGATGCGGTGGAGCGGCTGGAAAATTTCGACGGAGTGCGCGGGGCGGCACTGTTCGGCAAGAGCCTGCATATCACGGTGGATGATGCCACCGTGAGAGAACCTGCGGTGCGTGCGCTGCTGGAAAAACTTGGGCACAAGGTAATGCGAGCGGAGAGGATTGAGCCGTCGCTCGAAGATGTTTTCGTGGGATTGATCGAGAACTATGAGAGGCAGCATCCATTAACAGGGGATGTGAAGCGATGAAGGTGACGCGCATATTCGCCGTGGCCCGGAAAGAAGTACTGCACATTGTGCGCGATGCGCGCAGCTTGGGGATGGCCATCGCGCTGCCGATGATGCTGCTGGTGCTATATGGATATGCGCTGACGATGGATTTGAATGAAGTGCCGACAGTCGTGTGGGACCAGAGCCAAACTCCATCCAGCCGCGAATTCGTCGCCAGCTTTTTCGGATCAGACTATTTTTTGCTGCAAGGGCAGGTTGGAAGTTATGAGGAAGTTGAACACGCCATCGACACAGGCGAAGCGTTAACAGCGATCGTGATTTCGCCGGACTTCTCGCGGCGCATGGCAGCAGGCCAGGCCGCGCCCGTGCAATTGCTGGTGGACGGCAGCAATCCCAATACGGCCACGATTGCCATCGGCTACGCCGAGGCGGTAGCGCGCGAATTTTCCCGGAGGATCACGCTGGAGCAGGTGCAGAAAATGCGCGGAGCAAAAATGGAGACACCGATTGAAATGCGGCCGCGAGCCTGGTTCAACGCCGACCTCAAGAGCCGCAACTATGTTGTGCCCGGGCTGATCGCGGTGATGATGATGATGATCGCAGCAATGCTGACGTCGCTGACGGTGGCCCGGGAATGGGAACAAGGGACGATGGAGCAGTTGATCTCCACGCCGATCCGGGGGCCGGAACTGGTGCTGGGGAAACTGCTGCCGTATATGGGCATTGGACTGATCGACACAGGGATAGCAGTGGGGATGGGCGCCGTCGTTTTTAAGGTTCCGATGCGGGGCAGCGGAGCGCTGCTGTTTGCGATGGCGGTGGTGTTCCTGACGGGAGCGCTTTCGCTGGGGCTGCTGGTCAGCATCGTGACCCGGAATCAACTGATGGCCAACCAACTGGCTTCGACGGTGACGCTGCTGCCTTCCATCATCCTTTCCGGTTTCGTGTTTGAGATCAGCAGCATGCCCGCGGTGGTGCGGTGGATTACTTATTTTGTGCCGGCTAAATATTTTATTTCCCTGCTGCGAGGAATTTATTTGAAAGGGATCGGACTGGAGATATTGGCGTTGCAAGCTGCATTGCTGCTGCTGTTTGCAACGGCGATGGTGACGCTGGCGATGGTGAAATTCCGTAAAAAGCTGGTGTAAGGATGCTGCAACGAGTACGGCAGATGATGATCAAGGAGTTCCTGCAATTGCTGCGGAACCCGCGCTCACGCATGATGCTGATTTCGTTTCCCATCCTGGAACTGTTGCTGTTTGGGTATGCCGTGACGACGGACGTGAAAAACA
>MEKX01000059.1:0-550 GCA_001767075.1 Acidobacteria bacterium RIFCSPLOWO2_12_FULL_54_10
GAACTTGATCATTTCGAGCGTCGTTTTCAGGCTATGCCACCAATGCCATTCCTCTGTCTTGCTCACAAACTCGCTTTTCCTCTTTCCCCAACGTGAATAGTCATTATAAAGCATCACCTCATCCGCGTATGGTAACCTACGGCTTGGCATGGAACTCGCTGTAACATCCGATCATTTAACTCGCATCCTTCGCGATATGCAGCAGGTGCTGGTCTGCTTTTCCGGAGGCGTTGACTCTGGCTTCCTGCTGGCCGTTGCGGTTCGCACGCTGGGCGATCAAGCAACAGCATTCACGGCTGTTTCGCCCAGTCTCGCCGACGACGAACTGGCCGACGCGAAGCAGTTTGCTCAACAACTCGGCGCTCGTCACATTCTTGTGGAGACCAATGAAGTCTCCGACTCGCGCTATGTCGCTAATCCCGCCAACCGCTGTTACTTCTGTAAGACGGAAGTTTACGGTGTCGCCGTTCAACAGGCGCATCGCATGGGCATTGCCTACGTGCTCGATGGCTTCAACGCGGACGACCGCGGCGATTATCGCCCCGGCCGT
>MEKX01000059.1:621-763 GCA_001767075.1 Acidobacteria bacterium RIFCSPLOWO2_12_FULL_54_10
GTTGGCGCGTACACTTGGTCTTTCTCTTTGGGACAAACCAGCGATGGCCTGCCTATCCAGCCGCTTGCCTTACGGCACTGCGGTCACTCCGGAACGCTTGCAGCAGGTGTGGCAATGCGAGCGCGTGCTGCACGATCTCGGT
>MEKX01000059.1:781-9524 GCA_001767075.1 Acidobacteria bacterium RIFCSPLOWO2_12_FULL_54_10
CGTCACTACGGCCTGGAAGCGCGCATTGAAGTTCCGCCCAACGAAATCGACCGCCTGTTTCTTCCCGCCGTGCGCAGCCAAATTATTACGCAATTCCAGCATCATGGCTTTGCAACCGTCGCCGTCGACCTCCAAGGCTATCGCACGGGATCGCTCAATGAAGCTCTTCTTGCGGGTAACTTATCCGCTGAAACGCACCAAGGAGTTGTGGCACTCAACGCGCCATGAACCAACAGGAGCTATTGAAAATTCTTTCATCGGTTCGCTCGGGTAAAACCAGTCCCGAGCAGGCCATCGAGCGCTTGCGCCACCTGCCGTTTGAAGACCTGGGCTTTGCCAAAATCGACCATCACCGCGAGTTGCGCCAAGGGATGCCGGAAACCATCTATGCCCCTGGCAAAACGACGGGCCAGATCGTGAAGATCGTGCGGCAGATGCTGAAGCGCTCCCCCAACATCCTGGTCACGCGCGCCAAGCCGGACGCTGCGGCCAAAGTGAAGCGTCTCACCAAACTGGCCGTTTTCCATCCCTTGTCCGGTGCGATTGCCATCCACCGTGACCACACGCAGCACGGCAAGGGGAAAATCCTGATCGTATCCGCGGGGTCATCCGATATTCCCGTCGCCGAAGAAGCTTTGGTCACCGCCGAGTTGATGGGCAATGACGTCGCGCACCTCTATGACGTCGGCGTCGCGGGCATCCACCGCCTTTTGAGCCACCGTGACTTGCTGCTGTCGGCTCGCGTCATCATTTGCGTCGCGGGCATGGAAGGCGCGCTGCCCAGCGTCATTGGCGGCTTAGTGGGAGTGCCCGTCATCGCTGTGCCCACCAGCGTCGGCTACGGCGCCAGCTTCGGCGGTGTGGCCGCTTTGCTCGGCATGTTGAATAGCTGCGCCAGCAATGTGACGGTCGTCAACATCGACAACGGCTTTGGCGCCGCCTGTTCCGCGAGCTTAATCAACCGTCTCTAAGATTCCCCGCCTCATAAGTGAAAAAAGCCACGGCTGCTCATCGCCGTGGCGTCATTACAACCAACAACCCTCACGCTAAAGATCACATTTGATGCCCCATGCCCATGTCCATATCATCTTCCTCTTCCGCTTTCACTTGAGAAAGATGCGTGACCGCCGTTTCCGCAGACTTGGTGGCTACATCCAGATGTCCGGCTTTTTGATGTTCCGCCACTTCCTTCAGTGCCTTGATTCCTTCGGCCAAATGGGCATTCGGCGCAGCTTTCTGAGCCGCTTCAGCGTGCTTCAAAGCTTCTTGCGCATGTTGCAGCAGGATATCTCCGTGACCCGCATTCCCGTGTGTAACGGCCTCTTTGGCATGTTTCAGAGCTTCCTCGGCATGATCCTCCTCGGCAGCCAGTGCAAAACCCTGGAATCCCATGCCAATAAATAATCCAAGCGCGACCACCAGAAATGCCCTGCTGATTAAGTTCACTTTCATTCATACCTCCCGAGTTGAATTTAGGGACCGTCCCCATTACTTAACTCGGCACGTTTCATGCCATAAATGATCCTATTAACCTTCTTTATTATCAATAGGATATTGGCTATTCTCGTATGCCCTACTATCCCCGTGGGGGGAAATTTCCCAATATTGGGTATAGAAACGCAATTCCGCCACGCCCCAAGTCCAGACTTGCCCCGTGGATTGACTAAGATTGCTCAACCAGAATGACCTTTTGCAAGCCCCGGACGGCGTTGCAAACATATATGGCATCAGCGTTTTGAAGTCATCGAGATGGAGAACCTTTTCCTGTGCCTTTGGATTGTCCGCGAGAACTTGGCTTCTGCAGACTCCCGCAAGCAAACCGCACTCTACTGGCGGGGTATACAGATTTCCATCCGCCTCTACAAAAACATTGTGGATTGCCCCTTCTGTAACTTCTCCGCGCTCGTTGAGAAAGATGTAATCATCAAGACCCCTCTGCCGGGCTTCTGCCCAGTGCCGGTCGTAAAACTCCCGCCGCGTCGTCTTGTGAAACAGAAAGCGGTCTTGTGAGTTCACCCGTTCTGCCGCAATTGCAACCTTCCCGCGAACTTCCATGGGAGATTTATTTTCTATTGAAATTGCGCCCGTCTCGTTGAGCAGTAATCTAACTTTGTAATTAGTATCGGGCTTCATGCTCGCAGCGTTTTCCTGCAACGCAGCACGGATGACCGTCTCGTCATAAGGAAATGAAAAATACCCGGCAGTAGAGCGAAGGCGATTCAGATGCTGTTCGAGTAGCCTGTAATCGCCATCCCAAAGGATGCTTTCAATCAGTTGAAAGTTCCCTGGTGGATCAGTCAGAAACTTCGTCTTCAGCACACATTCACGGTATTCGCTCGCCGGTTCGGAAGCGAAAGTAATACCGCTCCCTACCCCCATTTCGCCTTTCGCTCCGTGCAATTCAATGGTGCGGATGGCCACGCTGAACACGGCCTGCTTCGACGGCGTCAGGAAACCAATTGCGCCGGTGTAAACACCGCGTGAACTGTTTTCGAGTTCTTGAATAATCTGCATCGTGCGCGTTTTCGGTGCGCCGGTGACCGATCCGCTGGGGAAAGTTGCGGCGAATAGTTCGTGCAGGGAGACATCACTGCGCAGCCCCCCTGAAATGGTCGATGTCATTTGATAGAGCGTCTCATAGCGCTCCACATCAAATAAACGATCCACCTGAACCGAGCCAATTTCGCACACTCTTCCCAGGTCATTGCGAAGCAGGTCCACGATCATCACGTTTTCGGCGCGATCCTTTTCACTGGCCCTCAGCCGCTCACGCCAGCGCGCATCCTCTTCAGGGAATCTGCCACGCTGCATCGTCCCCTTCATCGGACGGGTTTCCACTTCGCTCCCTTGCCATCGCAGAAACAATTCGGGCGAAAACGACAGTATCGTTTTGTCCCCTGTATTGAGATACGCGGCGTAGGCCACCTTCTGGCTGCGTCGCAGTTTTTCATAAAGAGCCAGCGGCGATCCGCTCAATTCGAAACTCATCTTGCTGGTAAAATTCACCTGATAGGTGTCTCCGGCGGCAATGTATCTTCGTATTTCTTCCACCCGCGCCTGATACTCCGGTTCACTGATGTCCATGTGTATCCTGCTCAGTTCGCAATGGGGAGAACCTTCAGGAACCGCATCATTTTCTTCCTCGATTGCTATGCTTCGGTGATCGAAACACAGCGGCTCATCATATACACCCACCCAGGCCAGCGGCTCCGGTAGGAACCGTATCCCAGCTCGTAGTCGCCGTTCGAATGCAAATCCTAGCTCATAAGAAAAATAACCGGCCACATGTTTTCCCGCCGCGAGTGCCTGCTCGATTCTCTGAAAAAACGCCGGCACTTCATCCAGTGCGTTCACAATAAGCGCCTCAACCGGTCGACGGAAGAGATAGGAACTAAAGTTTTCTGCATCGAAACGGCTCGTCTCCAATAGAACTGACCCGGCCTCCGCAGCCGCCTCCCTGCGCCACGAAGCCGGCAGAGCCACATATTTGGACGCGCACTGTTTCGGATCAATCAATGAGTTCACCGCCAACTTGCTATTTTAAACCATTGTAGTGAAACATCGCCCGTCCGCCGAAATGCCCATCTGCCGCATCGTCAACCGAAGCAGGCTGGCCTTGTTCACAATCTGATTCCAATGATTATTCCGCTGCAATGTTCCGCGAAACAAAGTAAAATATTTCTTTAGTAGATTTTCACGCCCCTATCTAGCAATTAAACGGAGTCACCGTTTTCCACTCATGAATTACGCGGCACTGTTTTTCGCCACTGAAAATCCGTTGGTCCAATACATCGACCGCGTCTTCCGCCCCGACCCCTTTCAGGGCCTCTATCAGCTCAACACTTTCGATGTCTTGCTGCTGGTTCCTTATTTCATCGTCCTGATCGTTCTGGCAACGTATGGCTTCCACCGCTATTTCCTCGTCTACTCCTATTTCCGCAACCGGCGCAACCGCCCTGCACCACCCGACGGCCCATTGAATCCTCTGCCGCGCGTGACCGTGCAGTTGCCTTTTTACAATGAGCAATACGTCGCCGAACGGCTTATCGAAGAGGTCTGCCGCCTGGAATACCCCAAGGAATTGCTGGAAATTCAGGTATTGGACGACTCCACGGACAAAACCACCTCCATCGCGCGCAATTGCGTCGAGCGCATGGCCGCCCTCGGCCATCCAGTGAAATATATCCACCGCGACAACCGCGAGGGCTACAAAGCGGGCGCCCTTGCTGAAGGCTTGCGGCAAGCCCACGGCGAGTTCATCGCCATCTTTGACGCCGATTTCCTGCCGCCGCCTGATTTTCTCACGCGCACTCTGCCTTATTTCCACCATCCCCATACCGGCATGGTGCAGACGCGCTGGAACTATATCAACCGCAATTATTCTTTGCTCACGCGCATCCAGGCCATTCTGCTCGATGGCCATTTCGTTTTGGAGCACGGTGCGCGCTCGCGCTCCGGCTGTTTCTTCAACTTCAACGGCACGGCCGGCATCTGGCGGCGCAGGGCGATAGAAGAAGCTGGCGGCTGGCAGCACGACACGCTCACCGAAGATACGGATTTAAGTTACCGCGCCCAATTGCAGGGCTGGAAGTTCCTCTACTTGCCCGAGATCGAATGCATGAGCGAGCTGCCCGTGGACATGAACGCCTTCAAAGTGCAGCAAGCGCGCTGGGCCAAAGGTCTCATTCAAACCTCTCGCAAAATACTTCCCACCATCTGGCGCAGCCGTCTGCCTTTTCACATCAAGCTCGAAGCCTTTTTCCATCTGACGGCGAATTTCTCTTATCCGCTGATGATCGCCCTCACCGGCTTGCTCTTGCCCGCCATGATCGTGCGCTTTTATCAGGGCTGGTTCCAGATGCTTTACATCGACGTGCCCATGCTGCTTTCAGCCAGTTTTTCCATTTCCTCTTTTTATCTGGTTGCGCAGCGCGAGCTTTTCCCCAAGGACTGGAAGAAGACCTTCTTCTATCTGCCCTTGCTGATGGCCACCGGCATTGGCCTCACCATCACCAACGCCTGGGCCGTGGCGGGCGCGCTGGCGGGCAGGCAATCGGAATTCGTGCGCACCCCCAAGTACCGCATCGAATCCGGTCGCGACCGCTTTTTCTCCAAAGCCTATCGCAACCGCGCCCACTGGGTCGCCCTGGTCGAGGTTTTGCTCGGCGTCTACTTCGCCTACATAGTCGTTTATGCCGTCCAGAACGCCAATTACGCCACCGTTCCCTTCCTGTGCATTTTTGTGCTGGGCTACATGGGCACCGGCTTGATTTCCCTGCTCCAAGAACATTGGGGCCGCGCCGTGGACTTTGTAAACGATCGTGGCGCCATGCTGCTGCGCCTGCTCACCGGAAGAGTCCAGGAATCCTGATCCACTATTCAATTGAGAGATTCTTGCAGATGGCTTTCCATTAAAGCTACACATTGTCACGCTGTCATCCCGAGCGAGCGCAGCCGAAGGGAGGGATCTGCTTTTGCATATCAGAGCCGCGCGCGTTAGCAAGCGGGCCAGGTTTGGTAGCGCAGAGTTTGCTGCCCGCAAACTCTGCGGCTTTTCCTCGATTTCCCGTCGTCCAATGAAGTATTATAATTATAGAATCTGACCAATCTTTCATCGAGAGGACCAACCATGCGAACTGCCCATCGTGCCATGCTTGCGCTTTCCGCTATCCTGCTCATCTCCACGCTCAGTTGCGCTCAGGAGACGGAACAATCTCTCGCCGTTTCCGGCGGCGGCATCTTCGTCCCCGGCTGGCAGGGCCAGGTTGACCCGGGAGAGGCTGCCAGGGGCCAGGTCGTCAACAACGCCAAGTTCTCTCAGGACGGCTCCACTTTCCGCTTCACCACCGGCCCTGCCGTCACCTACTGGAACCCCTCCAACACCGCCAGCGGCAACTACACCGTCAAGGCCACCTTCACCGAGCCGAAATTCATGAACCTCCTCGACCACTCGCACCCCTACGGCGTCTTCATCGGTGGAAACGACATGGGAACGCCCCAGCAAACCCTGATGTACTGCTCCACCTACGGCACCGGAACTTTTATCGTCCGCGGCTTCGGTCCCGCCCCGTTCCAACTGAGCGACAGACGCCCCACGCCCAGCGACGCGGTCCGTAAAGCTTCCGCTCCGGGCCAATCCGTTTCGCAGGAAATCGCCCTCGCCGTGAGCAGCGACAAAGTCGAGTGCATCGTCAACGGAACCGTCGTCGGCAGCTACCCCAAGTCCGACGTGGTCGGCGCGGGGAAACTGAAATCCACCGACGGCGTCTACGGCCTCCGCTTCGCCCACAACACCGAAGGCGAAGTCACCAGCCTCGCCATGACCAAGCAGTAAGCAGCGACAGCTTACAAATAGGGACCAAGCATTCCTGCCTGTCCCCTAACTAAACAAAAACCGGGCAGGCTCCTAACTTCGCGCACCTGACCAAGCACTGGACCACGGCCAATCCTCTGGTCGTCTTACAAGTCCAGCGCTGACCGGATTCCACTCAATGTACCGCACGATGCGGGAGAACGATTCTTCGCTGCGAATCCAGTGATCGTAAGACTCTGTCTGCCAGAATCTCCGCCCCACACGCTCCAGTATTCGGTTTGCCTCCCGCGCCGAATACCCTTTCAGCACGCGTGTGATTTTCTCGAGCGGCACGCGAGGCGTCAACAGCACATGGACATGGTTAGGCATCACCACATATGCCCACAAGGAGTACAACTCCAGATTGTTTTCTCCCTGCCGCAACGCATCCACCAACATCTCCGCCAGACGGGGATCACGCAGCCACAGCGGGCCGTCGCTGGCCTGATTCAGACGGCGGTCGAACGCGAAGAAGGCCTCATCGGGAAATTGGAGTGGTTCAGGTAGGGAACCAACTTGCTCCTTCAGCACCCGCGCCGTTTTGCGTTTCAGTTGGATGCGTTTCAGTTCGGTGCAGTCCTGCTTGGGAAGAGAGCCGTACAACCGCCATATCACAAAGAAAGATTTCTCGTGGGGATGCCAGTGCGGTAATCGCCTGCGATAGAAAACCATCGCCAGATAATATCGTGGAAGCGTCCAAGGCGGCGACTGCTTTTAAGTTGGGACAGGCAGGAATGCCTGCCCTACCTCACCGCCGCCGCTACAATCAGCAGGGCACCAAGCAGCATGAATAAGCCTGTCGATACGGTATTCCGGTTTTCGATGTTACTACCAACCCCGCGCCCTTAAATCCTCGATAGTCGGAGTCATGGGGCTGTTCAGGTCACGGAAGACAGGGAAGTTATAAGTCCTGATTTTTGCCCAGTCGCGCTCAACTTCATTCCATGTGTCAACGGTCGCCCAGGGTGACACAGCGATACCAGTTACAAGCTCTTTCAAATGGATTCTTCGCCGCTTGCAAGGATGTACCCACGGATGCAGCGGATTGATATCATCTTGAGGCTCGCGATGAGGAAAGTTGGTTTCACGGTAATTCCTCGCTTGTCCCCCAACCGGGTCATAACTGCACAGCACAGCCCGGACCTCGTTCTCCCAGACGTAATCGTCGCCCTTGGTATAGATGCACTGGAGCAGGTTGTAGCCAGTCATGTCCCCATCGCCATAGCGAACTTTGCCCGAATGAATATCGTCCAGCATCACCTGTAGGGCTGACTTCAAGTGGCCATGCCGGGAACGGATTGCTACTCCGTATGGGGCATAGCGATACCACATGCGCAGAGTATTATTTCCGTCGTAGAGGCTCCAACAGTTAAGGTAAAATGCTTCGCTGTGCAGACGATTGGATGCTTGGTCGCTGTTGAGCGTCAATTCGTCGTCCAAGACAAATTTTTCTAAACCTCGGACTCGCCGAACATAATCGTCTGTGGGCAACCCTTCGTTCGGGTCATCCTTCTTGTACAAGTCAGTCCGACAGAAATACAGTTCCTCATTCGCCATGAGGTCCCTGAACTTATCCATGTCCATAAAGCGCCAAATTTCCGCTTCATCAGGCGGCTCTAGCTGCTTGTCGTATGGAATGAGCGGCATGTTTCACGATACCATTATTCGCTCTATATTCACCCTCGCTTCGCTATGCCAACACAGAAGGACGGCACCATCCTTCCGAGCATTTACAAGCGAAAACCCGTGACAGGCGGGACGTTTCCCGATTCCTTCTCCACAAACCCTGCCATTTAGCATCAACCCGAAAGCATGCTACACCGGAAGCGGGACGTGCCGGTTTCATCCACTTTAACCCCATCAGGAGCGGCTTAAGTAGAAAATTGCGAGTAGCCCCGGGCGCAAGCCCGGGGTATCGACGATTCCCTCATCACCCTTCCTTGCTGCCGGAGCGGGGCTTCCCCACGCCGGAGGCGAAGGGGACCGGAGCGGAGCCGGAGCTTTAGTGACGGGCGCAGCGGCGCTAATTCATTCCCTTTGAATTTTGAATTTGGATATTGTTTAGGATTTAGAGCTTAGGATTTAGGATTTCCCCACCGCCATCTGGTTTATCCTATAAGCGTCTTCCTAATTGAGTCCACATGCTGAGTCCACGCCAATCTCTGCTTCGTTTCCCGTTAACCTGCCTTACACTGCTGCTGCTCGCATTCTGGCTTGCCGTCGTCATCCCGGCTTCAGCCCAAAACCGCGAACCCCTCGAAATCTACGCTGCGCGCCGCGCCGCTTTGCGCCAAGCCCTGTCTGACGGCATGATCGTCTTCTTCGGCCAGCAGGAGCCTATTGGTTCGGAAGCCTATTTTCGTTTTCGCCAGGAAAGCAACTTCTACTACC
>MEKX01000060.1 GCA_001767075.1 Acidobacteria bacterium RIFCSPLOWO2_12_FULL_54_10
ACTGTCCGCGATGGCCAGCCTATCGCCGAGTTGAACCAGCGGCAGGTTCGCAGCGACCTCGACGCGGCCCGCTACGCGTTGGCTGAAGCTGAGAACTCCCTGCGCATTTTGCGGCAAGGCGGCGCTGACCGCGATGTCCAGGAGCTGCGCTCCCAGTGGGATGCCGCCCAGCGCACGCGCGACACCGCCTCTGCCGATGCCGCCCGCAACGAGCGCCTCTATGAAAAAGGTGCCGTCGCTCGCCTGGAACTCGAACAGAGCCGTACCCGACTTGCCCAAGCGGAAGCCGACTTCGCTGTGCTCGACAAAAAGCTCACCCAACCGTTCGGCCCGGAAGAACTCTCCCGCGCCGAGGCTCGCGTTCGCGCTTCGCAATCCGCGCTGGCGCTGGCTGAATCCCGTCTTGCTTCCGCCACCGTCGCCGCCCCGTTTGCCGGATTGCTCTACTCCGTCGCCATTCGACCGGGCGATTACGTTCGCGCGGGCGACGTCCTGGCCCGTGTCGGCGAGCTTGACCGCATGAACATCCGCGCCTATGTCGATGAGCCTGACCTGGGACGCGTCGCCGCTGGCCAGCCGGTTCTGGTCCGCTGGGACGGCCTCCCGGACCGCGAGTGGAAGGGCACCGTGGAGCGTCTTCCCTCGGAGATCAAGGACCTCGACTCCCGCCGCGTCGGCGAGGTCCTTTGCACGCTCGAAAATCCCCAGCGGGAGCTGCTCCCGAATATGAACCTCAATGTCGAAATCGTTACGGAAAATAAATCCAATGCCCTGACCGTTCCCCGCGAAGCGGTTTCCGGCTCGGGCAATGACCGCCACGTTTTTATAATCCGCGACGGTGTGCTCCACAGACTATCGGTTAAGGCCGGCCTGTTCGCGCCCACGCGCGTGGAAATCTTGGAAGGATTGAAAGAAGGCGATACCGTCGCCCTCCCCGGCGAACAGCCGTTCGAGGACAGCCTGCGCGTCCGCCCCTCTTCGCCCTGATGCGGACCCTAAGCTTGTCATTCCGAGCCTGCCGAGGAATCTGCACTTAGCTTTTGTTTTTCAGAGCCCCGACCGTCAGGGAGCGGGGGTTCCTGGTTTTGCCTCTGCCACGGCACGCACTTTGTGCCACGCGGGTCATTGCGCGGCGGATCGGGCGTGCGCAACATGATGCGAGGCCGCTCGACCGGGCGGTTTAGGCGCGTCGGCCTCAACAAGATCGGCAGAGCACAGGACGAATGCTATGAATCGGGACCATCGAGCAACAACAATGGAAAAAGTCGGCGTCGCGGACGTTTCAGCAGAGCTGCTGGTTTGGTTTGAGCGTTGTGGCTATATACGGCGTCGCGATCCCCAGCGCCGGGCTCGCGAGGGCCAGGGCTACAAGAAGGGGTACGAAGTTCGATTCGTGTTCGATTCCGAAGATGCCCTTCGAGTGGTTAGGCGCTTATTGACTGCGGCTGAATTCCGGCCGGGCAAGCCATTTCGCAAGCATCGGCGCTTCGTCCTGCCGGTGTACGGTCGGAGGGTGGTGGAGTGGTTCGTGAAACGTCTGCCGAAAGGACGTGAACGCACAAAGCTCGGCTTTAGCCCGGATGGTCGGCGGCTCATTCCTCGCTCGCCCATCTCGCCTCAGCGTCCGGCGCGGTCGCGCCTGCCCGGCAGCGCGTTACCGCCGACGAGCCGGCGAAAGCCCCGTGGCGGGCAACCAAGGACTTCGAAGGCAGCTCGCGACTGAGCGCTGGGGCTTATCATGTGAAATGACCTACAATGCCACAGTGAGCGCTTTCCTCATCGTGGGCTTTTGATCCGACCCGCGCACGGCAAGCGGACAGGTTTGGTAGCCACGGCACGCACTTTGTGCCGTGGGTCTTTGCGCGGCGGATCGGGCGCATATAACATTACGCGAGGCCGTCCGCGATGGTGGTTGAGACGGGTCGGCCGAAAAAGAGTTGTGCAGTAACAGTCCGTAGCTAAGGTGCAAATCGTGACTTCAGCGATGAAGCGACGGCTCGGCAGGAATGACCCGTGCTGGTGCGGTTCCGGCAAGAAGTTCAAGAAGTGCCACCTTAACAGAGAGATTGCAGACCCTTTGCCCCCCGAAGCTGTGGGCACCGCCGCAATCCGTGCATGGAGTCACAAACTATGTCTTCATCCTCTTGCAGCGCCCGGCGTTTGCGACAAGATAGTCTCCGCCCATACTGTGCAGCGCTCGGGGGTGCTGGGGAGGATCGTTGACCGAACGAACCATGTGTTGACTTTCTACCCACCGGCATTCGAGCAGCCGGTCGAGCCAGAGCCGCGCAGAATCGGATGGCGCGATGCATCGACCTTTACTGGGTTCTGCGCCGCTCACGATAGTAAAACGTTTAAGCCGTTGGAGCAAAATGCATTCGCCGGTACCAACGAGCAATCCTTTTTGATCGGCTATCGAGCGCTCTGCCACGAGATATACCAGAAGAGTGGCGCGTTGCGGGCCGTGCCGGTCATGCGCGAACTGGCGGACCGAGGCCTTCCGGTAGAAGCTCAGAAACTGATCCAGCGGCAATACTCCGCAGTCAATGCAGGCGCACGTAAGGGTCTTGCCGTCGTTGAGGCATTGAAGTCGAGAATGGATAAGCAGCTACTCACCGCGGATTACTCTGAATGGTAACGGCTGATTGTCAGATTCGAGGGCGACTTGTGCGTGGCGAGCACCGGCGCTGTGTCACCTAATCGCGATCTGGACGGTCACCAATTGCAAGTTCTTCACGAGACGGACGCCACTCAGCAGCAGACCTTATTGTGCGGCGTAGTGGCCACGGAGAACGGCGGTGCGGTGGTCTTTACATGGCTAAGATCGCAGCCGCTGCCGCGACGATTTCTGGACTCCTTTTTGCGGCAAGGGCAGACACATCTTCCAAGTCTGCTTGTGCAGTTCATGTTCGCCCACGTTGAGAACACGTATTTTTCAGAGAATTGGTGGCGGTCGCTTCCCGATGGCGACCGGCAACATGTTAGAAGTCTCGCACTTACCCGGAACGCCTACTACACTCCTTTCTCGTACAGCACCAGCAGGATAGTTCCGTGGAGGGTACTCGACGCGAAAATCGAGGATGCTGCCTAACACGGCGCTGCACCCGACGGCGTGTCCCACACCGCCCCGCTGACATCCTGGTAGCTATTACAAGCGCATCCTTGACTAACGCAACGGCGTTGGAAAGCAGGACGACGTACAATGCGGCTAAACAACTTTAAAAAATCCATCCTGCAAGCAATGGATTACGGTAACCTTGGCAAGTTATTTGTCTGATTCCTCATATTTACGCGCTTTCCAGTTATGCTATGGATTGACCTTTTATGACTGACTCTCCATCCCCCGACCCCTCCGCACCCCATCCGGGCTTTCGCGGCTGGCTGCGAAGCCCGTCGTTAAGGCCATCTTCATTGGCTATATCGCATCTTGAGAGGTATAATCCCATCTGTACTTCAGTCAGGAGCGCGCATGGCAAGAACAGTTGCTGAAATGACGGGGGATGAGCTTCGTGAACTGGTAGAGTCTGCCGTGGAGCAGAAAATCGTCGAATTGTTGGGCGACCCGGATCAAGGGTTTGGGCTGCGCGATACGGTTCACAAGCGGCTTCTCCGCCAAAAGCGCGCGGTTGCTAAAGGTGAACGAGGCGAGCCGCTCGAAGCTGCCCTGCGCCGCCTGAAGCTGGCTTAGTGTGTACACTCCTCGCATCCTCAAATCCGCTATCCGGCAACTGGAACGGATTGACCCGCCGGTAGCCCGCCGCATTGCAGATCGAATTCGTTGGTTGGCTGCACACTTTGAAGAAATCATGCCCGAGCCTCCTCACAAGGAAAAGTTAATCATCGTTCATGCAATTGGCCATCGTAAGGAAATTTACAAGAAACCTAAATTGTAAAGTGCGGGCAGATACAAGCCGCGGCTTGCAGTTTGTACCGTGGTCTTTTCTAGTTTTGAATTTTGAATTTCGTGCTTTGAATTTGTTTAGGATTTAGAGCTTTGGATTTAGAATTTGTTTGTCATCTCAATTTCTGACGCATTGCAACCATAATATGGACTGACCATTTATGACTGACTCTCCCCCCCCCGCCCCCTTCACACCCCATCCGGGCTTTCGCGGCTGGCTGCGCACTCTGCGCATCGCACTGGCGTTCGCCTATGACGCATTGCGTGTCAACCCCATACGCACAGGACTGACCGCTCTAGGCATGGTCATCGGCACCGGCTCGGTGATTCTGGTTTCCACCATCGCGCTCAGCAGCCGCGAGTACGTCCTTGGACAAATCGAAGGCGTCGGCTCCAACATCTTATGGGTATACCATGAGGTTGCTCCGCTGCTCGCCAGCAGTTCCTCGATGTCGGATTCCCTCAAGCTCGATGATCTCTACGCTGTGCGCGAAAACATTCCCAACCTCAAAGCCGTGGCCGCCACCGTCATGGGCCGCGACAGCATGATCCTGGACCAGCGCAAGAGCGAGGTCACGCTCATCGGCACCAACCCGGATTTTCGCATCATCCGCA
Source organism: Acidobacteria bacterium RIFCSPLOWO2_12_FULL_54_10 (assembly GCA_001767075.1). Taxonomy (GTDB): domain Bacteria; phylum Acidobacteriota; class Terriglobia; order 2-12-FULL-54-10; family 2-12-FULL-54-10; genus 2-12-FULL-54-10. Next base: position 4,517 of record MEKX01000060.1, read on the forward strand.
ATCTGAAAGTTCTTGAAGGCCGCTTCTTCGATGAAGATGACGAGCGGCTCCGCAACCGTGTCTGCGTCGTCACCGAAGGTTTGGCGGCGCACATATTCCCCAGCGGCTGGACCGATGACAAAAAAATCAAAATCTACAATGTCGAATTCATTGTCATCGGCATTTTTCGCGAGGGCGCGGAAACCTTCGGCCAGTCCGAAATCTCCAACGAGACCGCCATGCTGCCGCTCTCTGTGATGTCCTTTCTGCTCGGCTCTAATACCATTGACCAGATTTACGCTTCCGCCACCCGCGCCAGCCTGGTCCCGGCTGCCAGCCTGGCCCTCGCCGAAGTCATCCGCAGCCGCCACCGTCCCAGCGCCGTTTATCGCATCCAAAACCTCACCCAAATCCTCGCCGCCGCCGGCAACATCGCCACCGCATTGACCATGGTTTTGCTGCTCATCTCCGCCATCGCCCTGCTCATCAGCGGCATCGGCATCATGAACATCATGCTCGTCACCGTCACCGAGCGCACTCGCGAGATCGGACTGCGCATGGCCCTGGGCGCGGGCCGCCGCGCCGTGCGCACGCAGTTTCTCACCGAGGCGCTGGTCATCAGCATCATCGGCGGGCTTGTCGGCATTGTCGGCGGCGCCGGTCTGCCTTTGCTCGTCCGCTTCCTCGTGGAAGGCGTGCGCATCCCCATCTCCGGCTGGTCCATCCTCATTGCTTTCGGCGTCTCCTGTTTGGTCGGCGTGATTTTTGGAATCATCCCCGCCGAGCGCGCTTCAAAACTGAATCCCACGGAGGCCTTGCGTTATGAATAACCGATTTCATCACCCTGTTCTCGTCTGCGTCATGGCAGTAATTCTTTTCTTAGGCACGTCCATCCCCGCTCACTCGCAATCTGCGCCCCCCGACATCCGCCCCTTGAGCCTCTCCCAAGCCGTCACGCTCGCGCTTCAGAACGCCCGCAATTTCCGGCTCTCGCAAGCTGGCATCGCCCGCGCCGAGGCTGAGCGTCAGCAGATCGCTGCGCTCTTTCGCCCCCAGGTTTTCACCGGCACCGGTCTGGCAGCCACCAAAGGATTCCCGCTCAGCATTGAAGGCTCCGCGCCTTCCATCTTTCAGCTCTCCACCAACCAGTCGCTCTTCGACCGCAATTTGAGCAACCTCGAAAAGCAAGCGGGCAAGATGCGCGACGCCGCTGCGCAAAGCCTCGAAGAAAAGCGCGACGACATCGCCGCCCTCACCGCTTCGGTCTACCTCGACCTTGACCGCAGCCTGCGCGCTATCACCTTTCTCCGCTTTCAGTCCGTCTCGCTGTCCTTCATTGAGGAAATGCTCCAGCAACGCGTCGAAGAGGGTCTCGAGCCACCGCTTGAATCCGCCCGCGCCGCGCTGGAAACCGCTCGCATCAACAGCAACGTCGTCATGCTGGAAAATCGCATCGCCCAACTCGACTTCCAACTCCGCGACCTCGCGGGCATCACCGAACCAGTGAGCATTGAAACGCAAGCGGTAAATATCCCGCCGCTGGAACCCGAGCAATCGCCAGATCGCCTCTATGCTCTCGCTCGCGAGCGCCACCCGGGCCTCGCCGCCCTCGAAGAAGAAGTTCGCGCCCGCGAGTTTCAGGTGCGCAGCGAACAGGGCACGCGCTGGCCCCGCGTCAACCTCGTCGGGCAATATGGCCTGTTCAGCGACATCAACAATTTTTCGGATTACTTCCGCCGCTTTGAGCGCCACAACGCAACCTTCGGCATCTCGGTGATGGTTCCGGTCTACGAGCGCGAGAGATACTCGGCACGCCTCTCAAAAGCGGAAGCGGACCTCGAAGATGCCCGCGCGCGCCTGGAGGAAACCCGCTCTGCACTCTCTCGCCGCGCTCACGAGCTGTGGGCGCAGCTTCGCCAGCAGGATGCCGCCCTCGAAGTCGCCCGCCTCGAACTAACCGTCGCGCAGGAATCGCTCGATGCGACTCAGGCTCTTTACGAAGAAGGCAAAGTCAGCCGCCTCGCGCTCCAGCAGGACGCGGCCGCCGAGACCCGCTTTCACATCGCCTTGCTCGACGCCGAGTTCCAGTCCAGCCAGTCGCGTATCGAGCTGCTGCGCCTCACCGGCCAAATCCGCACGACTCTGCCCTAGCCACCTTGCTTAATGGGGTCCATAGAACCTGCTCTCCCCTCATCCGCAATCGGACAGCTTCTGCACCCGCGGCTCGCTCTTTGTAACGCAACGTCCTGAGTTTATCCTGAGCTTGCCGAAGGGTGGGCTTTTCGTTTGGAATTTTGTGCTTTGAATTTTGAAATTGTTTTGGGATTACGTGTTTAGGATTTAGAGCTTGCTTTGTTTCTTCCAGGGAACATGTCGAGGACTTCTGGTTGCTTAACAACACTGAATTGCGGAAGCACGAGTGCTTCTTCAATTCGCGCTACATGAGTTTATGGCGACGGACAGAGATCATTGGTCGGTTGATGATTTAGAAATGTGAGGGGACAAATCGAATTCCTTTTGTCCCCCCTTTATAGAGTTTCAGACCGCTAGACGGCAGCAATATTGTGCTCCCCTGCCCAGAGTTTAATACTGGGCCGCTTTGCCTCCCAACTCAACCTGAGCGCCCGCAGGCGGCAGCCCCCATTCGCGAGCTACGGAAGGGACCAGGTGTTGGATCTTGCCTCCCACCATGGTCATCATCACACGAATGTTGAGAATGTCATCCACAGGGATCGTCAGGTAGTCCCTATCCAGAACCGAAAAATCCGCCCATTTGCCGGCTTCCAGCGATCCGAGCTTTGTCTCTCGCTTGGTATAATACGCCGCCCCTTGGGTTGCCGATTTCAATATGGCCTCGCGGCTCACTGCCTGGCGCGGTCCCCACACTTGGCCATTCCGATCCTTTCGGGTGATCGCCGAGTAGAGGACGTAGAAGTACGTGATGTTGGTGTAATCGATAGGCATATCAATCTCCACGCTGCTCCTCACCCCAGCATCCAGCAGACTCTTGCGGGGAAACATCCAGTCCACCGCTTGTTCTCCGTAATCTTTCAATCGGTCTGCCGCACCACTCGTGTAGATGCGAATATCGTACCCGCCGACCATCATCCCTAAATTCTTCAGTCGTGGGATCAGGGCTGTGTTGAGCATCGGTATATGGTCGTAGGCATGTCGCTTCGCGCGGATCTGCTCGATGGTCATCCCGGCATCTTTACTGGCTTGCTCAATGATGTCCAGCAGGTATGCCTGATCTTGGTCCCCCGAGGTGTGCGCCCCGCCAAACCGTCCGCCCGCCTTGATCACGTTGTAAATCATCTGCCGATTCTTCTGGCCGTAATCTGGATCGTTAGGGTCCAGAGCACACTGCTGCTGCCGCTCTCGCGCTTTCACCTCCGGCGAGGTCCCCGGCAGCGAGGTGCAAGCCCGCAGGTTTGTAGCGGCGTTTATCGCAGTCAGCCAGAAGTAATCCGAACCTTGATCAATCATGGCTACCAGAGCGTTCACAAAATACTGATCCAGGAAGAAGTCTTTCCGCGGCGGCCAGTACCACACCCACGGAAATCGCATCGGCAATTGCCCCTTCTGATCCAGCGAGCTGTAAGCAGCCATCGCCCCAGCCGTGTATATATTCGTCACGTTCAGGGTTTGCCCGTAACCGGTCATCCAGGAGAGACCGAGGCGGTAAATTTCCGCAAGCACGTCAGTCTTTCCCTTGTAGAGGACGTCCTGTTCCGGGTACCGGTAGCCGGTGCCGGACACGCCGGTTCGCCAAACCTTCTCCTCTTCCCCTTTTGCGCCACCCGACACAGTCCAAGGATTCGTACCCGGATCGAACTTCGCCCATTCGTCTCCGTAGTGTGCTCGCGTTTCGTCCAGCCCTTTCTGATTCAATAGCATGCCGGTCATCCCGCCCCTGACGATCAAGGGGTTATTGGGCGCTATCATGTCCACCATTTCCTTGTTGATCTGGCGTCCTATGAAACCGCCAATCTCATCCGACCACTGATACTCATCGCCGTACAACATGTTGATGCGAATCCATTGCCCTGGTTTCGCCTTCCCGACTGCTTCTTCCAGAACCCGCGGAAACTGCTGCAACGTTTGGTCGGGAGAAACATTCAATGTTCGCTCAACGTGTATAGAGTCGTTCAGGACTTTTTTCTGAATTAAAGGGTTCAGCGGGTTCCACTGATCGGGGTGATCGTGCGTCGCTCCAAACCCCGGGATCACCATTCGCCCCTTTAGGTCTACGCTCTTCGTGTTCGGCCCCGCCAACGCCCGCACCTGGGCGTCCGTTCCTGTGGCCACGATGCTGTTGCCGGTAACAGCCAACGCTTGCACAATTGGGCCTACAATTTCATTCACTCCTTGGTCGCTCAAGGTGACTACCTTCCCGTTGTAGAGAATGTAGTCTGGAACCTGCTGCTGAGCTTGGAGGAACTGAGATCCAGAACCCAAAGTCCATAGCATTACCGCCATTTGCAAAACAAAACGATTTTTCATACCTCTCTCTCCCTCTTCTTTGAAATTCTTCAGGAAAACGATCCTTTACTTTCACTACTCATTATTCCTACGACTTGGGTGCTTTATTCATCAATTGTTGTTGCGGTGATTGTAACCGATTCATATGGTATGGTCTAAGACTTATTTTCGAGATCGCTAGACCGATTTGACACAAGGTATATCCTATGGATGGCGATTCTGTGCGACAAAAGAAAAATGGCACGAGCGTACTCGGACGATTT
>MEKX01000061.1 GCA_001767075.1 Acidobacteria bacterium RIFCSPLOWO2_12_FULL_54_10
CGATGGAGAATACGCTGCTCAAATACAGGCAAGCGGCGGAAAACATCGGGCAGCGCGGCCAGGAAGCGGAATCGTTGGAGCAACGTCTGGCGCGGGAGGAAAGCGGGCTGCTTTCCGGCAGCACGCCAGCGCTGGCATCGGCGGAGTTGGAAACGCTGGTGAAAGAATTGACCGCGGCGCAGTCAATAGCAATTGGATCGAGCAATTTTCTGGCAGCCAGACCGCTGACCGAGGAATACACGGAAGTGCCGCTGGGCTTGCAGTTGCAATGCCGGCTGGACCAATTGACGAGCCTGCTGGCGAGTTTGGCGGAGCACCCCAAGAAGCTTTCCGTGGGGCGCGTGCAGATTCAAATGAGCGGCACGGAGCAGAACTTGTTGCGCGTGAACCTGACCGTGGCGGGCGTGATGCGTGAAAGAAACGCGGAAACGAATCAATCTGGCGGGCGGGCTGGCGAGCAGGCAGGAGGGTAAGATGCATTCCCGGCAATGGATGACGATGAACGTGGCGCTGCTGGCGGCGGCAATCTTCATGGGCTGGAAGCTATACGGCGAATGGCGCGGGGCCAACCAGCGCTACGAGGCATTGGCCGAGGCGGAAGTGACGGCACAGACTGCGCTAACCCCTGAATGGGCGCAAAGAGCTACGCCGCCGCTCGAACAGTTGGCAGCGGGGAATGTTTTTTCCGCCGACCGGGGGCAAGCCCAACCAGACGACGCAACATCCACGGCAATGCCGCCGGAGCCGGTGGTGATCGGAACGATGAATTTAGGAAAGAATTATGAGGCGCTGATGACCAGCGGTGGATCGGCGTCTGGACAAGGCATGAAGCGAGTGAAGGCGGGCGAGGAGTTTGGGGGCTACACGGTGGCGGAAATACAAGACCATCAAGTGGTGCTGGAATTTGCGGGACAGCGCAAGACGGTGAGCGTCTATCAGTCTTCGCGACCGGTAAGGAGAGCGCAAACGCCAGCACAAGCCGCAACGCCGGTGGTGGAGTCGAGCACGGGGCAACAACCGGCCGCAGGGCAGGCGACAGCAGCGCCCCCGCGGCCTGCGACAGCGACGCCAGCTACGGCTGCGCCGGTGCCCGGGGATTATGCCGGCGATCCGAATACAAAAGCTTACGTGGAAGGAAACCGAATCCGGATTGAGACGGAGACACCCTTCGGAAAGATGGTGCGCTATGAAGACATTCCTAAATAGAAGTAACGGAGGAGACACGTTGATTCGCAAAAAGAATTTCCATCCGATGATTGGAGCCGTCCTGATGGGATGGCTCGTCTTGGGCGTGCCGCAAGGCCAGGCGCAAGAGACTCCCGGCGCGCCGCCAACGCAAGCAGCGCCTGCCGCGCAGACGGCGGAGCCAGCAGCGGGAGAGGAAGCGCCGATCTCGCTGCACCTGGAAAACGCCGACCTGTTGCAGGTGGTGGGAATACTGGCGGCGGAACTGCGCATCAATTATCTGGTGGACCCAGAGGTTACCGGGTCGGTGACCATCAACACGTCCGGCCAAATCCGGCGGTCGGAACTGTTTCCATTGCTGCAAACCATCCTGCGCTTGAATGGCGCGGGGATTCTGCAATCGGGCGATGTCTACCGCATCGTGCAGCTCAAAGAGATGCAGAGAACGAACATCGTGCCGGAACTGAATCCGCAGGCCGGGCAGTTGCCGAGCGACGATCTGATCACCATGAACATCGTGACGCTGAAATATATTGCGGCGGGGGAGATGACGAAAATTCTGACGCCGTACCTGTCGGCGGGGGGACACCTCTTTAGCCACGATACGGGAAATATTTTGATTTTGACCGACGCCAGCCGCAACGCGGCAAGACTGCTGGAACTGGTGGAAATGTTTGACTCGGAGGTTTTTGCCAGCCAGCGCATCCGGCTGTATCCGGCGAAGAACAGCCAGGCGGACGATCTGGCCAAGGAACTGGAGGAGATTTTCGCGGCGTATGGAATGTCGGAGAACGCCTCCGCGGTACGCTTTGTGCCGATGGAGCGCATCAGCTCGATTATGGTGGTCAGCGCGAACCCGGCGGTGTATGCGGAGGTGGAGAAATGGATCGAGCGGCTGGACCAGCCATCGCATGAAGGCGGAGTGCGGACGTTCATCTACAAGGTGGAAAACAGCAAGGCCAATGATCTGGCGGGCGTGCTGGAACAGTTGATGGGACGGAATAGGCCGCAGATGACCACGGCGGCAGCGCCGGGTGCAGGGGCTCCCGGGTCGCCAATGCAGCAGCTTGTTGGCGGTGGAGCGCCGCCGCCGCAGGCCAGGGCGGGAAACTTGATGTCTGATAGCGAAGAGCCGGGTTCGCATATAAGGATCGTGGCCGATAATGTGAATAATTTCCTGGTGATCCAGGCGACGGCGCAAGAATACGAGCAGATGCAGGAGACGCTCAAGGAACTCGATGTGGTGCCCAGGCAGGTGATGATCGAAGCGCGGGTTTACGAAGTGGACCTCACGGGAGCGCTGTCGGCGGGCGTGAGCGCATTCCTACAAAAACGGTCGAACGCAGAGAGGAAACCGCTGGGAGGTTTTGGGGGGACGTCGCTGAGCGGCACGGTGGGAACGCTGATCGGCAAGACGCGGGAGCTGATGTTTTTCCTGGAAGCGGCGGAACAGCGCAGCGAAGCGCGGGTGATTTCGGCGCCGTCGATACTGGCCAGCGACAACATGATGGCCAGCTTGGTGGTGGGAACGCAGATACCGGTGCTGACGTCGCAGGCGGTGGTGGGCGGGGTGCAGCAGGGCGGGACGAATCTGTTCACCAATACCGTGCAGAACATCGATACCGGCGTGCTGATGAACATCCTGCCACGCATTAATTCGTCGGGGCTGGTGAGCATGCAAATCCAGCAAGAGGTGAGCGCGCCACTGCCGCCGGCAGCGAGCGGAATCCAGTCGCCGAGCATTCAAAAAAGAACCGTATCCACGCAGGCGGTGGTGCAAGATGGAGAAACGATCGCGCTCGGCGGAATTATCCAGGAAAGCAGGACCATCGCCAAGAACCGCATACCGCTGCTGGGAGATATTCCCTATGTGGGAGGGTTATTTGGTCATACGTCAACTTCGAATCAGAAAACCGAGCTGATTATTCTGCTGACGCCGACGGTGATCCGGAATGCGGCGGAGTCGGAAAACGCGGTGGAGGAATTGAAGCGCAAACTGCCGGGCTTGCGGAAGATGATGGAGGAAGACGAGAAGAAACGGGAAGAAGCGAGGAAGGCGGAAGAAAAGCAAATCCTAAATCCTAATCTCTAAATCCTAAACAAATTCGAAGCACGAAATTCAAAACCTGAAAGGCCCGCGACGAGGAAGGCGCCGGGAAACCAAACCAAAGCCAAGTGCAGATTCCTCGACTCGCTACGCTCGCTCGGAATGACGCCCTTGACGAGAGTGGCCGCTCCGTTACGGTCCCGGCACAGAATGGCGCGAATGAAAACCTGCCCGCTTGCTGACGCGCGCGGCTCGGATAAAAATAAACCACAAAAGCCCGCGATGAGGAAAGCACTCATCGCGGCTACCAAAGCGGTCCGCTCCCTCACGGTCGCGGCTCTGATGAGGAGCCAAATAGATGAAGAGATGGTAAGTTGCACAAAAGCAGGGCAGTAACCAGGAAGGCACCCTATTAACTGTTCGTAAACCCCCGCCTGAAAATATTTTCTAAAACCACTTGCATTGTGCTGGTCGAGGCGCATAAGATTGTTCCTTGTATTGAACCGAATTGTCTGTCCGCTTTGAGCCACGCAGAGTACGCGGGTCTGGCGAATGATAGTATACGCACGAACGACAGTAAAACAGACCGAACCCGCGATCCTGGAATATCCGCATTGGCAAGAGAGCAGCGATTGGCCTGAAAAGGCGTTGGGCAAGGGTAATAGAATTGTAACGCGCTGAAAAACGCTTGCAGTTCGAAAAAACCCATGTTAATTAAGTACGACGCAGACAAGGCCGAAAGCGCTTGGAATGCCATGCGGGCTGTACTCAAGAGGCGAGGAGGTGGTTGGCAGAGCGGCGACAGGCGCAAAAGATTCGGGAGCGAGGGACGCGGCCCGGGTCAACGGACTAAATAGATTTTGCAACAAAGATGGGGCGCGGCGATGAGCAGCGCATCGACTCAACAAATTTAGAGAGAGATATTGAAAAGGAGACTTTACAGATGAATCACATGAAGAAATTATTTTTGGCGCTGGCGGTGGCGGTCGGCCTCGGTTTGTTGGGGGCGAGCGACGCTGCAGCACAGTACACTTGCACATCGTTCAGCGTGCCAACGCTGGTGCGTACGCAAGGTTTAACAGAACTCACGGGTGATATCATCCTGAGTGGCTGCACGGGCGCGGGTATTCCTGCCGGTGGAGCCGCTTTGACGGTCACAGTTCAGCCAGCAACCGCCGTGGTTACTAATACGCTCGTAGGAACAGCTCCGATCGGTATAACAGCTGTTGCCACAGGCGGAGCAGGCACGGGGGCAGTCACCACCGCCGGAAATACGGTAACAGTTCCGCTCACGGTTGGAGTATTGACAACACTGACGATCTCCGGAATCCGTGTAAACGTGAACGCATCGGGCGTTTCGTTCCCTAACCAGATACAAGCTTTGATCTCATCGTCACCAGCGAATATGGTAGCGGTGACAAACAACATACTCAATGTGGCTATCCCACAAAATGGGATTACGGCAACATTCACCAACGGCGGTGGAATCGCGCAGTGCTCCTCCGCAACCATGACCACAGTACCAGCAAACACAACAGTAACGTTAGGAGCAACACCAACAGCAAACTCCACCTTCTCATCGCATCCTGGAGCTCCTTCGTTAGCTCGCGTAACTGTATCTGAAGGATATCCCGGAGCTTGGAAGAGACTTGGTGTGGCTGGGCCGCCGGCACTAGGTGAATTTCCTATTGCTACTCAGGGAACCCGCCTGATTCTGCGGATTACCAGTTTGCAGAGCAATATCAGGATTTCCGTGCCACACGGCATTGTGGGAACCGCCGCCGCCAACTTCAATAACTACAACGATGTCGTGGGTGGAGATGGCGACGAATTAAATATTACTCGGGTCACTAGCCCTGATGCATCAGGTGTTGGTAGCACACCCACGGTAGGTGCCGCCGGAGCCCCCTCTGTTGATTTGACCACAGGCGACGTGCTTGCTTCTGGAACTACAACGATTGTGTATGAAGTCACAGACAGTTCCGACTCAGTACAAGAAACCGTGGTCATTCCGATTGCGTTCTACACGACGGGGACGCCGACGGTGGGCACGGCCACGATCAGCGTGGCGCTTGCACCGATCAGCACCGTTGGGACAGCCAGCACCACGGCCTTGATTCCGCGTTTTGTGGATGCACCGCTGAGCGGAGCTACCGTTGGCGTGGTTGGCTGCGTGAGCAACATCCTGTTCCCGTATGTGGTGAACCGGGTTGGTTATGACAACGGCTTTGCGATTGCGAATACGACGGCTGATGTGTTCGGAACCGCGGCACAGGCTGGGACTTGCGTATATAACTTCTACGGCGTTTCCGCTCCGGCGGGTGGAACGTTTACAACCTCGTCAATTGCGGCCGGGACAGTGGATACGCGGTTGCTTTCGATCCTCGCACCTGGTTTCGAAGGGTACGTAATTGCCGTGTGCAGCTTCCAACTGGGCCATGGGTTTAACTTCCAGGTGTATAACCTGGGAACCAGCGGCGCAGTGGCGCAAGGCGCAACAGCGTTGATTCTCCCGCAACCGGTGGGAACGATCACACGCGTTGGCGCAGCATCAACGGTTGGCGTGGGCGGCTTCGCCGAAGCGCTGGGTCACTAAACATTTAACCCAAGTCCTGCAAAGGGCTTGATGACGGCAGACGGAGAGCAATCGAAAGGTTGCTCTCCGTCTGTTTTTTTTGGGGGGAGAGATTGGTGTGAGCAGGCGGATGGAAGAAGGCAGACAACAAATGACAAGGCAATCCGCAGATTACATAGATTTCGCAGATAGGAAAGGCAAGTGCAGATTCCTCGACTCGCTGCGCTCGCTCGGAATGACATTCAAAAAATAAAAGCCCGCGACGAGGAAAGCGCTTCCTTCGGCTTCGCTCAGGACAGGCTATCGCGGCTACCTAAAAATCGGGGAGTGGGGAGTGGGGAGTGGGAAAGACAAGAGACAGGAGAAAAACAGAAGCAGGTTCCTCGGCAGGATCGGGATGACAGGGCAATCCGCAGATTACATAGATTTCGCAGATGGGAAGGATAAGTGCAGATTCCTCGACTCGCTGCGCTCGCTCGGAATGACAAGCACAAGGAAATGAAAGGCAAGTTAAGGGCGGAGGTTGAGGACGACGGACTTCAGGTCGGTGAGTTCGTCGATGGCGAAGCGGACGCCTTCGCGGCCCAGGCCGGAGTCTTTCCAGCCGCCATAAGGCATGGAGTCGGCGCGGTAGGTGGGAACGTCGTTGATCATCAGGCCGCCGACATCGAGCGAGTCGAAGGCGCGGAAGACGGCGTCGAGGTCGCGCGTGAACAGGCCCGCCTGGAGGCCGTAAGGAGAGTTGTTGATGGACGCGAGCGCCGAGGGGAGATCGTCATAAGGATCGACGGTGACCAGAGGCGCGAAAGCCTCCTCGCAGCAGACAGACATATCAGCACGAGTGTTGGTGAGCACGGCAGGTTGGAGGAAGCTGCCGTCGCGCTCGCCGCCAGCGAGGAGTTGCGCGCCGCTGCGCACGGCGTCCTGAATCCAGCGCGCGGCACGCTCGGCGGCGGCGGAAGAAATCATGGGGCCGAGGTCGGTGGTTTCGTCGAGAGGGTTGCCGAGTTTGAGAAGGCCGACGCGGAGCAG
>MEKX01000062.1:0-147 GCA_001767075.1 Acidobacteria bacterium RIFCSPLOWO2_12_FULL_54_10
TCAAAGAGATGCCACTGGAATATGTGTATCAGTTGGCGCTCAACGTAGCACCTTATTCCACACGCTACCAAATCTTCAACCCGACGATTCCTTTCACGTTCACGAGCGGTAGCACGACAGAACCGTTAATCGTCGCACAAGATTACA
>MEKX01000062.1:153-7017 GCA_001767075.1 Acidobacteria bacterium RIFCSPLOWO2_12_FULL_54_10
CATACACCATGCAGTGGAACCTCTCACTAGAGCACCAGCTCTCCGATACAGTGGTATTGAAGGGAGCATACATCGGCACCAGAAACCTCAATCAGCTTGGGATTTACAACCCGAATCAGGCACCCGCGTTGGTAGCCAATGGACGATGGGTTGTCCCGGATGTAAACAACGTCCCGAACAAGAACTTGACCTCGCTACGGCTGATCGCTCCCATGACCAGCAGTTGGTATAACGCTGCGCAGTTTGTGGTGGATAAGCGGTTCAGCTCCGGGTTCCAGGTGAACGGTTCCTATACCTGGGCGAAGAACATTGACATGAACTCCACCGGCACGAAATGCGCCGAGCTCACGACGGGAAGCGCATTTACGGTTTTCAACTCTCACAACCTTGCTGGTGACAAGAGCTTGTCGAGCTTGCACATTGCACACAACGTGATCTTTTCCTATTCCTACGATCTGCCATTCGGGACCGGCCAGAGGTGGGGAGGGAATATGAGCGGGGTTGGAAAGCACATTCTCAGCGGCTGGGCGCTCCGAGGGACAAACGCCTTCCGCTCCGGTTTGCCGATTACCGTCGTCATGACGCCCAGAATATCGGGGAACAAGCAGCAATCCAATCCGGAGAGACCGGACTTGATTAATGGCGGAAACAACAATCTGGTCAGGGAGAACTTTGATCCCAACTACATTGATCCCAACTTTGCTTATTACGACACCAACCAATTCGTAGTTCCTGCTGTCCCTGCTGGCTATCAAGGAATCTTCGGCAATCTGGGCCGCAACACAGTCATTGGTCCTGGATTGGCGAATTGGGATTTATCATTTACCAAACAAAACACGATTGGGGAAGGAAGGAATTTGGAGTTCCGGGCTGAGTTCTTTAACTTTCTCAACCGCACAAATTTTAGTCAACCGAATGAAACAGTTTTTGTAAGCGCTGGAGGCGCTAAAAATGCTAATGCTGGCCGCATCACGCGGACCAGCACGACCAACCGGCAGATACAGTTTGGACTGAAGTTTACCTTCTAGTCTGAATTGAAGAATTGTTGTAGAGTTGAGTTTCTTTCCAACACCCCCGGCCAGCAAGCCATGTTGGCCGGGGTTAACTATATCCGCATACAGAGGGGTCTTCATGAGCAGGATGCGCTTTTTTATCTCTATTATTTGGTTTCTTGGACTTGCTACTTTTGGGGCAGGTCAAACACCTGCCCCCGGTGAAATGGTTTTGATCAACGGCAAGATCATCACGGTGGACGATAAGAGCTTCACATCGCGGTTGGGGACTATCGCGCAGGCGATGCACGTGAAAGACGGGAAGGTATTGCATATCGGAACCAACGATCAGATCCGCCCGATGGCAGGGGCGGGCGTGAAGGTGATCGACCTCAAAGGGCGCACGGTAATCCCGGGGCTGATCCTGACGCATGAGCATCCCTGGGACTGGAATCCCGTCGAGCCGCCCATGCTGCGCAGCGTGCTGAATGACTCGAACGTCATCTTGCGCGTGCTAGAAGACAGTCCGAAGAAGAACCTCGAAGCGTTTCCCGGAGTTTTGAAAGAAGCCGTCGCCAAGGCGAAACCCGGACAGTGGATTTACATACTGTTCACGGATGGAAACAGCTATCAGTACGCGAATGCCAGCAATGCCGGCCTGGGCAGGGGGAACCTGGACGAGGAGTCGTTCGATGTCATCGGCTTCAGCGGCGGCAAATATATCACCAAGGCAATGCTCGACGCCGCAGCTCCGAACAACCCTGTGGTGGTGCGGCAAGGGTTGCTGGGAGCGCAGCCGAATCAGAAGGCGGTAGACGAAGCCCGCAAAGTATTTCCGCAGCCGGATGTGGGCATGGCGCTATCGGACGAAACCGGACAAGGCGGATATTCGCCCGCGCGGTGGTGGTTCCAGGACGTCATCATGAAAAATTATTACCCGCAGCTGGTGGAGATGATGCGCCTGGGCATGGAGTGGTGGGGCGGATATGGCATGACCACGTTTTCCTCCAACGCTTATGATCCAGCGAATATTCGGGTTTATACGGACCTGGATCGCAAGGGGCGAATGCCTATCCGGGAAATGTGGACTTGGAACTGGCGCTCGAAATACTTTAATTCAGACCCGTACTTCCTGGAAGTCATGCGGAACTTTGATGGACTTGGCTCCGATTACCTGTGGTTTGGCGGAGGAAGGATCATCGAAGGCGGACCGTGCACGCTGGCCGAACCTGCGCCGTCCGCCGCGACCAGCAAAATTAATCCAGAAGGGTTGAAGCGGATCGAGGCTGCCAGGAACACCTGCGCCTACGCGCCAGGGGCCGAAAATTCGAAGCTTCTTTATGATTACATCAAGGCAGGAAACCGCTTCGTCAACCACCACCTCGTCGGCGACAGGGACATCGACAACATATTGAACATCATCCAGCAGGCCAGCAGGGACGCGGGGATGACCGACGAGGATATCCGCGCCAAGCGCCATGCCCTCGATCACGCCGTTTTATTCCCGCGGACGGACCAGGTGGATTTGTACAAGCGATTGGGAATTGTCGTGAGCGGGAACCTGTATGAAATTCATTCCTCTTCCCCAACCGTGTTTGCCGTTTATGGCGAGAAGGGCACGGACATGGTGGTGCCCTATAAAAGGATGAATGATGCAGGAATCAGCGGGACCATTGAGATGGACCGCCCCATTGGCGGCACGAACGTAACGATTTTTGATGGCATATCCTGGATGATCACGCGCAAGGCCTGGGACGGAAAAACGTACGCGCAGAATCAAGGAGTGGATCGCGAGACCGCGCTGAAACTATCAACTTATCGCGGGGCATATTACGTGATGAGAGAAAATACGCTGGGATCGCTGGAGCCGGGGAAATGGGCGGACTTCCTGGTGTTGGATAAGGATTATCTGACGATTCCGGTGGATGATATTGCCAAGCTTCGTGTATTGATGACGGTCGTTGGCGGAAAGGTGATTCACCTGGTTCCCTCGATAGCCAGGGAACTTGGAACGCAACCATCAGGTGCGCAAGTGAAGCTGGGAGGCGCGCCAGCGCAGTGGTGAACCGCCCAGGTTGGAATGCTTAAGCAGTTTTAACGACGAATACAGAATCTATGGGAGGGTTTGAAATGAAAGCAAAGAATCTGATCGCTGTGCGGATGCTCGCGGTGCTGGCCATGTTTCTTCTGGCGGCTATTGAAGGAATCACTCAGAATGACCTGGCTCGAAAGCTGGATTTGCTCAAAGCATATCCTGATGAGATCGTGGTGAATGGGAAGATTTCTTCCATGGATGCCCAAAACCGCGAGGTGCAGGCGCTGGCAACCCGAGCGGGCCGGATCATCGCCGTTGGCACGGACAGTGAAATGCGTTTCCTGGCTGGCCCTCAAACCAAAGTGCTGGATGTTAAAGGCCGCCGCGTGGTTCCGGGCCTCCTGGACGCCCATACGCACCCGCACTTGTGGTTGTTTGATCACCGGCTCGGAGCCGAAGGCGACAAGACCTCCAAGAAATACAACGAACCCGAACTCAAGATCGTTCTGTCCAAAGGCGCTAATCAGACAGAACTATTGCGCGGTCTCGAAACCGTCGTCAAGCAACGCGCCCAGGAGCTTGGCCCCGGCAAGTGGATCATCGCCCGGCTCTTTTCCGGCAACAGCATTGGTGAATCGCGCAAAGTCACCGTGCCTCTGTTTGCCACGGGGTCAGCCAGCGGTCCCATCACCGACCAATATCTCGACACTATCGCGCCCAATAATCCACTGATGCTCTTCGCCACCGAGGCCATCGGCTCATACGCCTCCAATAGCAAAGCCAAGGAGCAGTTTAGAATGCATTTGGGCTACGACAATTTAAATATGCTGGAGGCGCGCACGCGCGGTCTTTGGGACATACTGCTGGCTGGAAAAACCGAAGTCGGCGTTGATCTGCTGAAAACCGAACTCCAGGAATGCCTGGCCGCTCAGGGCATTACGACTTTTGGCAACCATTATTACGGCACATCTTCCATTCTGAAAATTTACAACCTTCTCTACCAGCGTGGAGAACTGCCTGTCCGCTATTCCTGGTATGTGGGCAGCCTTTGGCCACCGCATTTGAACGACGACCCCAAACTCGTTCCTTTCTTCTTTGACAACGTCGGCGACGCCCGCGGCATTGGCAACGATTACATCTGGAATGCCGGCGTCGCCAGCGAAGTCTGGGAGAACAGTATCCAGTGCACGATGGCCAAGCCACCCCAGGGTAAAGACATTCCGGCTACAGCCTATTCGCCCTGCCCCCCAAGCTTCGATTATCAAAAGTTGTCTGCAACAGGCGGCTACCATAACGTCAAAACTGCCTTGGCGGCCGGCCTGCGTATGAGCTTCCTGCACGGGTACGGCGACGGCGTTTTCGACGCTCTGTTCAATATGTTTGATGAACTGCAAAAAGAGGGCAAGATGAGCTTGGAGCAAATTCGCGCCCTTCGACTCAGCGTCGAGCACGCCCCGGTGATTCGTCCAGAGCAAGCCGAAAAGATGGGTTACTATCGCATGCAACCTGCACTGCAAGGCTACCAAGTGCAGGGCGACATCAAAGGCGGCGCATTTTTGAAAGCCTACGGCGAGCAGTACATGACCTGGATGCTGCCCGTCAAAACCATGATCGGCGCGGGCGCGCACCCCGTCATCAGCACCGACGCTCATGTCAACGGCACGATTCCCGTGGAATGGAAGGATATGGATTACCCGGCGCAGTGGGACGGCAATGTCTGGGGCTACATTGAATTTTTTATCACGCGCCGCATGCCCAACGATGGCATCACCTACAACAAAGCAGAAGCCATAGACCGCACGACCGCTCTGCGCTCGATTACCGCCTGGGCTGCCGAGCGCGAATTGAACGAAAAGAATATCGGTTCCCTCGAAGTCGGCAAACTCGCCGATTTCCTGGTTCTCGACAAAGACTATTTCGCGATTCCCGAAGATCAAATCAAGACGATCAAGACCCTGTTAACATCAGTAGGAGGCAAGACCGTTTATCAGAATCCCGCTTTTTGAAGTGTTATGAAATGATCGGAATTATATCCTTGACAAGCATAGGGATATAATGTAGGAATACTGCCATAAGCTTGTTATTGAATTTTATCTTTATGGTCTTTTAGCCTTGGTTAGAACAGTTTTCGCTGTTTAGTCAGTACCGGGGATCGGGTCGAAAAAACTGAGAAGGAGCACTGCTGAATTTAGCAATGCTGAATCTTTTGAGGAGGCGTCCATGAGGAAGAAAGGTCTTCTGAAAATTCTGGTTGTGTGTCTTCTGGTGGGTCAGACGATGGCAATGGCCCAAGTGATTACAGGAACAATTTTAGGAACAGTAGCTGATCCTACCGGTGCCGTCGTTCCCGGGGCGACAGTAACCGTCCGAAACGTGGAAACTGGGATTACCCGTACGGTAAACACCGATGCCGACGGCCGCTATCGCGCACAGCAGTTGGGATTAGGGAATTACGAAGTGACGGCGGAGTCCGCCGGTTTTCAATCCGTTGTTCGTAGCGGGATCACTTTAACCGTCGGTCGGGAAGCCCTCGTGGACTTCTCCTTGCAAGTCGGCGCTGTTGCCGAACGAATCACGGTGACCGGAGAAGCGCCACTGGTTGAGACCACGAACGCTACGGTCGCAGGGTTGGTGAGTCAGGAAGCGATGCGCACTTTGCCGTTGAACGGGCGCAGCTTTTCAGACCTGACCTCTATCTCGCCGGGTGTGATCGACAACCTCGCGCTAGGCAGCGCCAACGGTTCTGGAAATGTTTATAGCGGCGGTGGGTCATCGGTGCGCCGCGTCATCAGCGGGGCGAGGCCCCAGCAGTCCACCTATCTCCTCGATGGGGTCGAGCTGACAACTCCTTCCCGCGGGATGCCGGTGGATGGTGTTGCCGGAAGCCAATTGGGCACGGATGCGCTGCGGGAATTCACCGTGATCCAAAACGGCGCGGGAGCCCAGTTCGGAAGAGCTGCTGGAGGAGTCGTCAATGCGGTGTCTAAGTCCGGGACCAATAGCTTTCACGGGGGCGCTTTTGAAGCTCTGCGAAACAATTCCATCGACGCGCGGGATTATTTCCTTCCCGCATTTTTTGGCGACACCCCCTTTAAGCGTAATCAGTTTGGCGGGTACGTCGGCGGACCCATCAAAAAGGACCATACCTTTTTCTTCACCAATTACGAAGGGGTGCGCATAGCCGCTTCAACCTCCAACCTGGGATCGACATTGACGCCACAAACCCGGTTGGGCAACATTACAGACGCCACAGGCAAAGCAGCCGCAACTATCGCTAGGTTTAACAAGGATGTCGAAGCCATCATGAACCTCTTGCCGTTGCCGACGGTGCTGGCGAATGGCAGCTATGGCTACAGAGCTTCGGGCGTTGCCGACTATTACTCTCAACTCCCCTACAGGATCGACGAGAACTATGGCTTCGCGCGGGTGGATCAGCAAGTTTCCGAAAAGGATAGCGCCTTCGTGCGCGTTACATATGACCGCAGCAATAGTACTCATCGCCTGGCGATTTTGACGCCAGTAACGGATGAAACATTCCAGAAGGGGGCCTATTTCATCGGCGCGCTGTCCTGGACGCGTGTGGTGAATCCAACCTTGATCAACACGGCCCGTTTCGGCTTCACTCGGCGAAA
Source organism: Acidobacteria bacterium RIFCSPLOWO2_12_FULL_54_10 (assembly GCA_001767075.1). Classification (GTDB taxonomy): domain Bacteria; phylum Acidobacteriota; class Terriglobia; order 2-12-FULL-54-10; family 2-12-FULL-54-10; genus 2-12-FULL-54-10. Next base: position 6,813 of record MEKX01000062.1, read on the forward strand.
TGACATGCTGTGGCAGACCTACACCCGCTCGGGCTCCGAGTTCCCGAAAGGTGCCGGTTTGGATCCTCGCCTTTCGACAGTGCCCGGTATTCCCTTGGCATCTTACAGCGTCCCAGGAGTCAGTCTTCCTGGCGGCATCGGTCCAGGGGTTTCGCCTAGGGCCACGTTCGTGGACAATACCTTTGATTACGGCGACTCGGTCATC
>MEKX01000063.1 GCA_001767075.1 Acidobacteria bacterium RIFCSPLOWO2_12_FULL_54_10
CTATGGCGGGCCGCTGGTCGGTCAGCATCGAAGTCGCTCCGATGAAGGGCGATAGTTTCGTTACCGAATTCAAAATCTCCTCGGCGATGTAGCCAGCCGTGAAAGGCAAATTATGTTCACAAGAAAATCTCTGCAACTGAATTTGCGCTTACTTCCTTTGCTGCTCCTATTTGTGCCGGTTTTGGTTTTTGCTCACGTCACCCTGCGTCCCGCTGCGCCGCTACGCCCGGGCGGCTTCGCCACCGTGCATCTGGTCGTGCCCACGGAACGCCATGTCCCCACCGTCCAGGTCACGCTGGAAGTTCCCCAGGCTTTCCTTGAGGCTGGCGGACGCTTGAGCCGTGTCGAACACCCTGCCGATTGGCAGGTGACTTTTGAGAAGGAAGAGAAGCCCGCCGACGTCTATTCCAAGGAAATGGAAGAGCGCGCCAGCAGGTCCGCAGGCAGTGACAACGCTGCTTCTGCAGGCCAAACCGAGCAGGAAAAACAGGACGAAGCTGCTCAGGCGGAAATGCGCCGCAGTTGGATCAAGCGCGTCACTTTCTCCGGCAATTCCATTCCACCCGACGGCTTCAAGGAGTTCTTCCTCAACTTCCAATTGCCGGAACGCCCCGGCAACTTCCGTTTCCCGGCGCTTCAAATTTACCAGGACGGAGTTGAGGTCTCCTGGTCCGAGCTGGTCGAGGGCGCAGATCACCCCGCCGCTACGATCAGTATTGCTGCACCGCCTCGGTGGAATTGGCGCGATATCGCCCTGGGCATCTCCCTGCTGCTGATCCTGGTGCTGCTGGCCCGTTCATTCTCCAAATCGCCGCAGCGCGCCTAGCGTGTTACTCGAATGGTGTCGCGTTGCAACCGGAGCGAAAGGTTTGCCAATCCGAGCCGCGCGCGCCTGTCCTGAGCGTAGTCGAAGGGTAAGCAAGCGGGCAGGTTTGGTAGCCACGGCACGAACTTTGTGCCGCAACGTCCTGAGCCTGTCGAAGGGTGGGCTTTTCTCGTGTGGGTATTTCTCGTTTTGAATTATTGTGTTTTGAATTTTGAATTTGTTTAGGATTTAGAGCTTGGGATTTAGAGTTTCTTGTTTATTTCCTCCACGCTTCCCCGAGCTTGTCGAGAGGCGGGGAACGTAGCCACAGATTCCCATGCCGTGTCCTCAATTGTTCCCCCCGCCATTTCGGTGTAACCTGATGGTGGGGTCGCGATTCCATTGATATTCTGTGGGCCTTTACAAAGGGAGCCTGTCTATGTCCGAGGAAATGTACGAAAGCAGTCAGCTCGCTCAGCTCGTCGAATCGCAATGGAAAAAATGGCTCCTGCTGACCAAGCCGAAGCCGCCGCAGAAACCACAAGCCCTTTTTCCCACCATCACCATTTCCCGCGAGCGCGGCAGCGGTGGCGGCCTCATCGGCCATCTAGTCGCCGAACGCCTCGGTTTCGTTATGCTCGATAGTGAAATCGTCGATCACGTTGCCAAGTCCGCTGCCGTGGACCGCATGATCGTTGCGCACATGGACGAGCAGAGCCAGCGCAGCGTCGAGCACTGGACCAGCAAGGTCCTCCATAACCAAAAATTCACCGCTCTCAGTTACATGGGACACTTGGCCAAGGCCATTGTCGCAGCTGGCGAAAAGGGCCGCGCCGTCATCGTCGGTCGTGGCGCCCACTTGTTGCTGCCCTCCGAGCGCTGTTTGCGGGTCCGTACCATCGCCCCTCTTGAAGTCCGCGTCGCCCGGCTATGCTCCACAGGCCTGGAACGCGCCGCAGCCGAATCGATCATCAAAGACACCGATGCCCAGCGCTCCCAGTTTATCCGCGACAACTTCCAGGAATCCGATGCTAACCCTATGCTCTATGACTTGGTGATCAACACGGCAGGGATCACCCTGGAAACCGCCGCGGACCTGATCGTGCGCGCCGCTGAAGCAAAATTCCCGCAGATTCTAGAAGCCCGGCTCGCCAGCGTGTGAGCAGGTTTTTGTAGCCACGGCACGCTTCTTATGCCATGGGTTTGTAAAATCCGCCGAAATGCCCACGGCGATGAAGGCGTTCGCCGTGGCTCACCTTCTGTGTCGCAGAAGCTCTTGCCAGAATTTTTGTTCTGTTTCCATGAGTCTTTCTATGTAGCGATTTTCTCGGTCTATGCGAAGATGAACTTCGGGACGTCCTGGCAGGTAACACCAGAAATCAATTTTGGAAAGACCTGTCACAGCAAGAATATGCTGTAGTTGTCCAAAATAGTATTTGGGGATTTGGCGCGTAGATGCGGTGTGCTCGTAGACACTGTTTCCGCACTTGATTTCAACTACTGAACTGCCGTCAGATGCGAGACCATCAATGCTTGCTCTAAGCCAGTCAAATCGCGTGCTTTGAAGGCAAGCGGGACGAACCTTGATGCCAACCAGCCGCTCATACCGACTCCTCGCCACTGGCTCTAGTTTGGTGCCGCGAGCCATCGCTGCGTTTGGCTTAAAGCTTGTTCCATTGAGCTTTTCTTCGAACAATTGCTCACGACTTTTCCAAGGGTTTTCGCCCATAATGGCAGGGGCATCAGAAGCTCCGACGCCTTTATTCCGCCACTTGCGCCATTCAGAAGTGCCTTGAGCGATCTCAACGATTCTGTATGGGGAGCGGTTTACTTCTGAGCCGCATGTGGGGCACTTGATCCGCCTCGTGCCAATATTTGCAGGTACGCGAAGCTTCTGTTGGCAGTGTATACATTCAATAATGTTAATGACTGCGCCGTCCATCATATCTCCAATTTCGCCCAACTCGTGTTAAGGCCCGCCGTCACTTCCGTTGCCAAGACGGGCGTACCCCAAGATGGTCGGCATCAATACGCCGGTGGCACATATGACACAGCGTAGTGAGATTGTTTAGGGAATTATTACCACCTCGCGCAAGGGATTCCACGTGATGAATATGGAGTTCGCGTCTCTTGCGTTTAACTCCATCTGGCCAACCGCACGACGTGCAGCGGTACCCGTCACGAGCGAGTACCGCCTGCCGACGAGTATCCCAATCCGGAGGGTAGGAATAGTACCGATCACACTCTCGTTCATACCGAGTTTCAGCCGCACGAAGGAAGGACTCAGCCTTTGCAACTCCCGTTTCGTAAGGCTGCAACTCCGTTGACAGACTCTGCGCAGCCGACTGGCGTACTCGTCGCATCCATCCAGTCGACGCCGACACAAAAAGAGCAACTGCGATGGCCGAGAAAATGAACCCCAAAAAGCCAAAATAGACGATCGATGACAGCCCGCCAACGCACAGCAGTACGCCTGCGACGGCACGCGCTGTCTTGCAGGATCGCACCACAAACGAGTTGTCCAGAATCTCGCTCATGTGACGCTGTGCCTGCTTGATTACGGCATCCTGGTCGGACCTAGCCTTACGAAGAGTGTTCTCGATACGCCGGTACTCAGGATCTGTGTCGCTTCGCCACATAGCTCGTTCTTACGGTATGGCTACTACTATCGATCAAGGCTCCAAATCGCTGTTCAGCGAATGCTTACCCTGTAGCTGCCTCAACCATGGACGGCCTAACGACTTGGGCACCACCTGCCGCCCGGTTTTTGGGCGGTCGGGTGCATGCTGTGGTCAGCCGATCCAACCCTCGTCACCCGTACCGTTCCTGAAGTTCAAGACAGTTCCCCGTTTTGTCAAACGAGACCTCGATGTTGGAAAGGGAAATGGATCTTGAACTGTCGTTGTTTCCAATCGTTACGAAGGATTCGTTGCAATCCAGAAGCTTGACGCCGGAGCGACCCCGGACTGGTCCGAGCTGCATGACGGCTCTGCCCGTGTTCATTGAGGCGAGGGTTATAGACTTACCTTTCCAAGGTAGGATCGCGCGCAGCTTCCGTTTTGATTCGGCCTCGACCGGAGCGGCATCCGCCCCAGGGCCCATTTTTACTATCTCGTCAGGAGTAGCGATGGCAGTCGAGCTGCCGCGCCTGATATAAACCGTGTTCGCCTTAAGCTTTCCGTAATTCTTGCGCAAATAGGTTGGTCGATCTTGGATAGGGACGTGGATCACTCCAAGCTCAGTGTGCTCAACGGCCACAACCTGATAACTGAAATTGATCGGACGATTAGTTTTAAAATTGACGAACTCCTGTAACTTGGCGTCATCGAGGTGCCTCTGAACACCGCCGGGCTGACTCCGACCACCTCGGACCTCGTTCACCCCTACGAGGATGTACGCATCGATCCGCCTCCAGGCATTTGCAAAGGCTAGGATATCCTTCAGGAGCTCACACTTCGCGTCGTCCGTAGCGTCGTCGAAAGGGTACTGATCTCGCTTGAAGTCGAGCGAGGTGCTCTCGTCCTCGTTCAAGAGCATTTCGATAAGTTCATTATTCATGTCTCAAAAAGTCAACCAACGCCCGGTGTCGATCCCGTCCGCCCAACTCTTGTTTCGTCCGATCCGCCGAACCGCCATCGCGGGCGGTGTTACGAAACCGCTCCCTGGCCCCGGCAAGCTTCGGGTCTGGCTGGTCACGGCTCGGAATGAGGGCAACCCCACGATTGCGGTGCTCATTATAACGCAGCTTATGTTCGTCGCGGAGCAATGCAGCGAGCATTCGTCAGGGCACGAATTCATCCGTGCCTTATGTTGTGTTCCCCGCTAGGCGACCATCGGAAGCCGAGCGCATTCCCGCCACGGAGTGGCCTCACCCCACAAAGCGGAATTTCATCAGCACCCACAACGCTTTCACGCCGTCGTGCCAGCGGATTTTCTTGCCTTCGGCGGCGCTCCGTCCGCGATACCGCACCGGCACTTCGCAGATAGTGATTCCCCGCTTCAGTATTTTCGCCGTGACCTCCGGGCAAAATTCAAATCGCTCATAGGTCAGTGACAGTTCCCGTAATAATTTTGCGTCAAACACTTTGTATGCCGTCGCTTCATCGCTCAACTGGCTCCCATAGAGCAGATTCGCTGCCCCGCGCAGCATCCGGTTCGCCAACCATTGCAGATGCCTCATGCCCGCCGGCCTCCCCTGCGCAAACCGTGTCCCGTAAACCACCCGCACTTCGCCCGCCACCATCGGCTCCAGCAACCGCCGGAAGTCTCCCGGATCATATTCCAGATCGGCATCCTGGATCAGCACGATCTCGCCGCGCGCCTCGGCAATCGCCTTCCGCAACGCCGCGCCTTTGCCTGCATTCGCCCGCGAATACACAATCCGGTACGGCTCTCTGCCTTCAAAACGCGCCAGCGCTCCCGTCGTGCCGTCCGTGGAGCCGTCGTCCACCACCACGATCTCCCGCTCCATTGTCTCCGGCAGCGGAGCAGTGCGGACCCGTTCCAGCACCGCCTCTACAGTCTCCCGCTCGTTGTATACAGGGATCAGGATGGAAACCATTTGTTCCATCACCGGTTGGTTTTTCATGACCATCCCTCCGCGCCAGCTTCATTCTCGGCTGCGAATGCGCAGCAATGCAAGCACGATTCCCGCAATCCCCAGCCACAATATGCTTGCTGCTATTTTCCCATAATTGCCTAGCCGCCAAACATTCAATACGCCGGGCGAAGGACGAATTTCCAGCAGTGGGATCACTGCATTGCCCAGGCCGCCTTGAAAGCGTATCTCCGTTACCAGTTGCCTGGCCCCGGCAGGCACTTGGAATCGATGCACCACCGGGTCCCAGAAAGCGTCGTTGTCTGTGCGCTCCGAAGAAAAACTAAACCGCGTCGATCCCAGACTCTTCCCGCCAGCGCTAGTGAATTGAATCTCCCCGCTCGCGCCTCCACAGGCCGCTTGCTGGCAACTGATGGCCGCCTCCAAAATGTACGGCATCCCCCCCTGTATCTCCGCCTCCGCTCTGGCGATTCCTTCGCTCCCCTGCTCCTCGCCATCCCAATAAAAAACCGTCTGCCTGCTTCCCCCTACCGCTAAGTCTTGGACAATCGCATCCTGATCCTCTCCTGCTTCCCGCTGCGATGTAGCAAAACTCTCCGTGTTCACGACCGTCTTCGCTGGCAACTCCAGCAGCCACCGCCCGCCTATCAGTATCAGCGCAGCAACAACGCTTGCTGCAATCGCCCGCTTCGTCATGGATTCCAGCCATTCCAGCGGATTCCTCTTCACCTTGCTCAGCAAATACTGCCCCGAAATCCAAATTCCCGCCACTGCAAACAGGATTTCCCACGGCAGCGTGGCCACGCGATACCGCGCATTCGGCGGCTGCATCAAAATGGTCCCCAGCCCGTGATAGATCAGCAACCCGCCGCATACCGCCGCAACCATCCTCGTCTCGCTGCGTAATGCTAAAACCATCCCCAAAAGGACGAGCACCACCATCCATCCGCCGGTCAGGTCCATCGCCAGCATGCGGTGCATTCGTTCGGCCAGCTCAAAACGCACTCCATCCCTGCCCGTGACCGTCAGGCTCCTGCTGACCATTTCTGGATTGATCTGTCCCTGCAATTCCACCAGCGGCCAGTACGTCTCCCCATGCAGCGCATAATGTTGGCTTGTCCCAGAGTCGCGATAAAGCAGCGGCCACCGTCGCAAGCGGCTCCAAAGAAATTCCGCAGGATGCGCCCTGATCCCCTCCCAAGCGATCTCCGCCAGAGCTTCGTCGATTCGTTCATCGCTCCATCCGGTTTCGCGACGCAGCCTCGGCATCGCCGCATACACCACCACGGCATCCGGGCCTCGCTTGTCTTTCATCTGCTCCCGGTACGCAGCCCTGATCCCTGCGTACTCGCTTTTGTCGAAATCTACGAAGCGGTCCGTCACGGTGATCAAATTCCGTCCCACCGATTGCCCCAATCCGAACCGCCCCATCACTTGGGTATTGCGGATCAACAGCGGCAGCAGCAGCGCGGCAAATGCCGCCCCCGCAAACAGCGTGAACCGCACCGCGTCTTTGCGTCCCTTGAAAAGAAAAACCATCGCCGTCCAGACAATAAAACCCCCCGCCCCAATCGGCCGCGTCATGGCTGACATCGCCAGCAGTCCGCCGGTCATCGCTGCCGTCTGCCATCGCTGCTCATCGTGCCACGAAAGCAGGCTGCATCCCGCTGCTGCGATCAGAAACGTATAGAGCGGCTCCGACAGCACGGTCTGCTCCAGCATCGCCGGATAGATGGTCAACCCCACCGCCAATCCGCAAAGCATCGCAGGTAAGCGGCGCGGCGAAAACAACCTTCTCGCCATCACATATAAAAGCACCGCCGTGACCACGCCCAGCAAATGCTGCACCGCCACGGTCAGCCACAACCCCGCCTGCGGAAATCGCGCCGTCGCCCACAGGAACAGCGGATACAGCGGCGTTCGCCGCGAGAGGTCTCCAAACCCCTCTCCCGCCCATAGACTTTCCGCAATGGCGAAGTAGGAATCCGAATCCGGATGCACCAGCGGCGGCAAACTAACCAGCAACAGCAGGCGTGGCGCTGCCGCTACCGCCGCAATCACCGCCATCGCCAGCCAGTCCGCGCGATCCAGGCAGTGCTTTACCTCGCCCTGCGGCAGCTTGCTTCCATGATTCCCCCGCGCTGTTTTCATTCTTCCCAATGCTACGCCTCAAACCCCCGTCACTTCTCGTGCCGGGAATTATTGCTGATGCACCAATTTTACAGAGAGAACTAGACCGGTTTTCCGAAGCGTGTATCCTGTTCAACAGCCCCGGAGAGCCTGCCCTGAGCTTGTCGAAGGGGGCGGCAAATGCTTTCCCACGGCGTGAGCCGTGGGAATGGCGTCCGGTGTATACAAAGCCCCGTCAGGGGCGACAGAAACTGTCAGAGAATTCCCAGGCGCCTCGGTCGGGTTACACCTGCCCGAAAACCGCCCGAAAGAAATTTCTTTCGGTTCTCCCTACATCGCTTTCGGCGCTTCAATCCCCAGGATTCCCAGCGTTGCCGTCAACTGCTCTTCCAGCTTGCGCACCAGCCATAGCAGAAAAGCTTTGCGTTCCGGGTTTTGCTCCGTCAGGATGTGAAATCGGTGGTAGAAATTATTGAATGCCTGCGCCAACTGAAATGCGTATTTGGCAACCGCTGCGGGCTCCGTTGTCACCACGGCCTGCTCTGCGGCTGCGTCCCGCTGCGATATCAAATACAGAAGCGACCAAAATGCGTCGCCGTCGGGCGGCGCCAGGAATTTTGCTAAGGTCGCTTCGCTGATCGCCACTGGCTTAGCTCCTTCTCCCTCCTCGGCCAATTTGCGGAAAATATTCCGCGCCCTCACCACGGCGTATTGCACATACGGTCCGGTCTCTCCTTCAAAACTCAGTGCTTCACGGAAATCAAAAGCGATCACCGCGTTGCAGGTGTATTTCAGCAGAAAGTAGCGCAATGCGCCGATGGCGATCTGCCGCGCGATGAGTTCCTTGGTTTCTTGAGATTTATCCGGATGCCGCGCCGCCACTTCGCGCAGCGCCTCCTCCGTCAGCCGGTCGATCAGGTCGTCCGCTTTCACTCCCAGCCCTTTTCGTCCCGATACTTCTATGTACGGCCGCTTCTGCTCCTCCGGACTTAACTCGATGCCCATCTCCTCGCAGCACCGTGGAGACAGCGCCACCATTTCATACGAGAAGTGAATCGACCGGTCCGCTTGCGCGGCATATCCCAGCGCTCTCAATCCCGCCGCCACGATGTCCTGCAAATACGATTGCCGCGTGTCGATGACGTTGTAGACAATTTTCCCGTTGCCAAATGCCGGCGAGGGTTTCCCTCGTTCGCTGCTGCTCATCCACACTACGTGTCCGTCCGGATAGGTGTGGAATGGCTGATAATAAAAATCCTTGCCCAGCAGCCCGAATTTCCAAAGCTGGTACGCCATGTCTTTTCCCACATACGTCACGGTGCTATTGGAGCGGACGATGACCTTCGTATCCTCTTCGTTCGCGGCCGTCTCGTCCTCTGTTTCCGATCCCTTGTACTGCATCACCCAGCAGCCGCTGTTCTTTCCCGCAGTCTCCAGATATACGGCCCCTTTCGCTTTCAGCAGCGCAAACGCCTGATCCCAGAACCGCAGGTGCAAAATCTCGCTTTCTCTGGGCAGCAGGTCGTATTCCACGCCCAACCGGTGCATCGTCTTGAGGTGCGCCCGGACAATCGCGGTCGATACGATCTCCGCCATGCGCGCGGCTTCCGTTCCGCCCGCCTCAATCTCCCGGAGCATCGTGCTGCGCATCGCCTTTCCATCCGCCTGCTCAGCCAGAAACCGCGAAACCTTCGCGTACAAATCCCAGCAGTAGTAATCAAACCGCACCGCCGGGTCCTCTGTCAGCCGACGCACTTCCTCCGCGCTTTTTTTCTCCAGATTCAGGAAACCAGCCACCACGTCGGCCACTTGAACGCCGGTATTGTCGATGTAGTTCTGCACCTCCACGTTGCGCCCGCGCGAGCGCAGCAGGCGCACAAACGTGTCGCCCAGCGCTGCGTTTCTCAGGTGGCCAATGTGCGCGGCTTTGTTGGGATTGATGTTGGTATGCTCGACAATAATCTTCTCGCCGGTCGCTTTGCCTGTCGACGCTCCGCTAGTCCGCTGGTCGAACGCAGTGGCGTAAGCTGCTCGTTTGAAGTACAGGTTCACATAGCCCGCGCCCGCAATTTCCACTCGCTCCACGATCTCCAGTTTCTTGAGCTCGGCAGCCACTTCTTCGGCGATCTGCCGCGGCGCCCGGCGCAGCGTCCGCGCCAGCTCCATGGCCAATGGCAGAGCCATGTCGCCCATTTCCGCGCGCGGCGGCTGATTCACAACCACATTCGCATCCACGTCGAATTGTCGTTTTGCGAATTCCTTCACCACATCTTGAATTTGCTGCTGCAAGTACAGATACAAAGTTTTTTTACCTGCCTTCCGGCCCTCGAAATTCCCGCTGCGCTCTCATTTTGGCGGTAATGACTGCTGGCAATTGCGGCAATGGCTTCTCCGTTTCGCGTTCAACGTCCCGCAGTTGCTGCATCGGTAATACATTTTTCTCGCGAACCACTCCGTAAACCACCAGCTCAGCCCCAGTATGCCAGCCAGCACCAATATGTTCAGCAATGCGTCCAGCATTCTCCCCGCCTTCGTCCGTCAGCACACCTTGCCAGAATATCGAAAGCTTTCGAGTGTTTACAATAGGGCGTTACTTTTCTCCCATTGGCTTTTTTCACCCACCACCTCCCGACCAAGTGTTTCCAATATCTTCAATAATCATTGATATGTAATGCACTTACCTTCACTCCGCATTGGTCCGCCACTTGCACCATCTTACAGTGAGTAGGAGTGTGGGAATGACATGGAATGGCGAGTCAGCAACGTTCGCCGCAGGCTCGCAAAGGAGGTTCCCATGAGAATGCGTAATAGTTATTTCATCGTATTAACATTGATTGCTTGTAGTTTGCCGGCTTGGTCCCAGCTAACTACCACGGATTTGAAAGCCGGCGAAGCGATCACCATTGAAGGAACAATTTCCGATCTTCAACTGACCCCGGGCCAGGGGCCGCCTTTCCTCCAGGTGAAAACCAGCGATGGAACTATGTACACGGTTCACTTCGGCCCGATCATGGCATTGCGCCGCAAGGGCTTTGAACCCGCGTTAAACAACAACGTAGTGGTTTCAGGCGAGTTCTGCTGCGTGGTCAATGGCCGCCAAGTCATCCGCAGCAACAGAATCGTCCTGGAAGGGAAAACTTTTATTACACAGATTCCCCCAGGCGACTTGAGCATGCTCCCGCCGGGCAGCGGTTCGGCTCCCGGTGGTCCTATGAACATGCAGGGTGGTGCCGCTTGCGCTAACATGCCCGGCGGTTGCCCCATGATGCAGCAGGGCGGTGGCATGAACATGCCAGGTGGCGGCATGGGTATGGGCATGAACATGCCAGGCGGTCAGACTGGAGCTGCGCAGGGAGGTTGCTGCGCACAAGGTACAGGAATGATGATGGGACCCGGCAGTGGTATGAACATGCAGCAAGGTGGTTCTGCACCGGCTTGCGCTAACATGCCCGGCGGTTGCCCTATGATGCAGCAGGGCGGCGGTATGGGCATGGGTCAGGGTATGAACATGCAGCAGGGCGGCACAGGTCAAGGAGGTGGCATGAACATGAATATGCCAGGTGGCCAAGCCTGCCCCAACATGCCAGAAGGCTGCCCCATGACTCAGAAAACGGAAGAGCCTGCTAAATAATCCAATCCGCTGGGCGGATTGTTTCTAATTTGCGAAAAAATAGCCCCGGTAGGGAATCCACCCGCCGGGGCTTTTTTGTTTCAGAACGCTACTTCTGCTTAGAGCAGTTCCACGTGATCGTGTAGATCAAGGTTTACCGTAACCGACCCAATCGGAGCCGCGCGCGCCAGCAAGCGGGCCGCTTTGGTAGCCACGGCACGTTTTTTGTGCCGTGGGCTTTTTCCCCTTTGCTGTCATCCCGAGCGAGCGTAGCGACGAGGGATCTGCTTTTATATTTCCCATCTGTGAAATCTGCATATCCTGAGCGCAGTCGAGGGGCCTGCCGAGGGGTGGGCATTAAATCCGAGCCGCGACTGTAATGGAGCGGCCACTCTCGGCAAGGCTGTCATCCTGAGCGTTAGCGAAGGACCTGCTTTTCTGTCGTGGGCCGCCTATCGGATTCTGGTCTACACCAAAGAGTAAAACGCTATAGAGCATTTTTACCATTCCTGCAGTGTGCATTTCAGCCCCGCAGGGGCGGCAAATGCTAGCCCACGGCGCAAGCCGTGGGAACGGAGTCCGGTGTATAGAAAGCCCCGGCAGGGTGACAGAAAACTCTCTCTGGCCACTCTAAAGCAACTGACAAACCGCCCTAGTGCTGGTGTTCTCCCTCGACCACCGGCGCCGGCGCGATCCCAGCTTCCTTGTTCTTCCGCTGGTTTTCCATGCGCTCGGCTTCGGAGTTCACTGTGGACGGCGGCACCACGCCGTTCAGCCGCAGATACACCTCAAAGTTTCCATAGAGGCTCGTCATATCTTCAAACGCCACCATGGCCGCTTCAAACCGGGTCATGCGCTCGCCACGCATTCCGGTGACGATATCCTGCGCGTTCTGCTCGTTGACCTGGGCCATGATCTTGTCGCCGTAGTCGAACATTTCGTTAATGCCTCTCAGGATTTCATCGCGCGTTTTGTAGTTCTCGTACTTCTTCGCCATTTTCTCGGACTCTTCGCGGCTGATGCCCACGGCCCAGCCCGTGTTCGCCATGCCATCCTGAATGACGTGCAAAGCCAACTCCCGGAAACTTCTCACTTCCTTCACCGGACGGAAGTCATATTTCTCCTCCGGCATCGCCGCTACCACATTGGTCAGCATGCGCCGCGTGCGCTGCCAGTGCGTGCCCAATAATCCCGCCAGATCGCTGTCCGCCGCTTTTGTCGGAACCAGCGGCAAGCTCAATGCCAGCAGTTAAAAAATAATATTTTTGCATTTCGTTTCATGCTTCCGTCCTCCTAGGACTCTTCATTTCTTCCTAAATTGATGTTTGCCCCACACCTCGTGGCTTCGAGTTTTACACATTGCTCCTAAAATGCCCGCAATAATCATCATTTTGGGCAATGTCCTGCTGCACTCATTTTGAATTTTAGTCCAACGTTTGGGTTTGGAAAACAAAAGGCTTCGATAATCGAAAGAAAGGCGTTGCCGCTTATTGCACGGACTGATGGGCTTGTTTCTCTTTCTGTTGCAGTTCCGTGCGCACGCCTTCCACGAAACCCATAATTTCCGAAATGGACCCTACAATCATCCATTCGTTCGGATTCGTATTGGGCGCGATGATTTTATAAGCATCCACGGAGTGCGTTTTTGGAAAGATTTTTTTCAGTCCCCAAAGCAGGCAAATTACTCCAATCAAAAATCCTGGAACCGCGGCCACCCACCACCACATGGCGATCAACCATGAGATCAATAGAACGATGACCCCAAAAAAAACCACTGGCAGCGCCAATGGAGACTTTTCGCTCCGCGAGACGAATGTCTTTTCAATGCCGAACACCTGATCGATGCTCAGGGTTTTTCCATCCATCGGACCGTCGTTCTGCGTCTTCCGCGTAATCACTCCGTCCAGGAGCGTCCAGCGATTCCTGTCCAAATCCATGCAAAACTTGGATGGTCGGCTCGCCATCGGTTCAATTTCCTTTCTCCTCGACTTGCTCGATTGGTCGCCAAAATAGGATTTACTATTATAAACCATAGGAGATAGGTTTGCTTCAGATGTTCCTCTCAGACAGCTTTTTTTGTGGCCACGCTGGCTTGCCCTTCCGAAGCAGTGCCGCGTAGATCGCTAGTTTTGCATATTCCAACGGTTCGTTTTCGCGAATGATGGAAACGACACCTTTTTCCCAAACTTGCTCCCAGTTTACTGGCTCGGAGACGATTAATATCGTTCTTGACTGGCAGTCCGCGTCATGATGAATATTCAGCAGGGTCGGCGAATCCACAACTTGCACCTGGACATCGTTTTTGCACGGCGAATTCCCTGGAATGCACGTCACAATGTGGCATTCGCCGAACGCCGCGTCTGCCTCCAAATGCTTGGCTAGCTGAACGGCGTATTCTTGATTCTGCATGCAGATTTGGATTACTCCAGGCATCTCTACCTTTTTCCACTTTCCATTAACGTTGCATGCATCCTGCTGCGGTTGTAACCCATGCTTTCAACGCCGAGCCTCATGGGGTATTGCTTCAATGGGTTATGCGCAAGCCAGATGCCATTTTATGTATGCAGATTATGATATTTATATTCAACTAGATAGAGATGAAAAAGCGTGCCGAAAATCCTGTCTTAGGGGGACATCACCCCCAACAGTCTCTCCTTCCTGGTGTTTTCACCACCTTAAAACCACCAGCATTTACTGCCGTTTCGACTCACTAAGCAACGCGCCTGTGACTCAACACTCCTTCGTGCGATGCAAAGGCATGCTCCAGAATGGACAGTACGGAGGACTCCTCATACGGGGCTCCCAATATATCAAAGCACCCCGCTTTTAGCGCCTCCACCCACTCCTGCTCGCCTGCCGTCCGGCAGACTGCAATAACCGGCATCTCCGGAACCTTGCTCATCACCTGCTGGCAGACTTCTCGCCATTTTCCCTCGCTCACGTTCCAATCACATAGGAATGCGTCGAACTCATCCCTTACCAGCTTGCGGAAAAGTTCATCCGCGCTTCTCACGCTGGTCAATTCCGTATGTCGCGCCAAAATATCGCGCAGGCCGTTGCTATCAGTGTCTGGACCGTTGAATAGCAGTATTTTGGGCTGTTTGGCTATCCAGGTCATACACACCTCCACTTTCCACACTGCACGCTTCAGCCCAAACCATCCTACGAAGCCAGCTTTGTAACTTCTTGTCGGTAATAGTGGTTAGTAGTTAGCGGTCACGCCGTTGCTGCCAAACCGATACATCACTGCGCAAATTCCCCCAACAACCTGCGGCACTTCGCACATCGCAACTTTCTCCTGTCTTCACTCGTTGATTTCAATGAGGATAACCTCTTTTTGCCGAAGCAGCAGTGGTCCATCAGTTGCATCCCTTAACCAATAAGTTAGGTAGGAGGTTTTCTATGATGGAAAATCAACATTTGCTCAGGGCGTCGGAAATGCCTGTGGCATTATTGGCTGCGCAACCAACGAGGTTGGAAATCCAAAACATTCTTTGTGCCACTGATTTCTCCGAGTGCTCCCGAAACGCGTTTCGTTACGCGCTCCGCCTGTCTCGTTATTTCCAGGCGCAGCTTTTTTTGCAGCATACCGTGAGTCTTTCTGCCGCCGCTTTTATGGAAGGCGGCAACGGCCAAGCCATGCGGCAAGCTCTCGAGGCGGCCCGTCAGGACGCCCGCAGAAAAATGAGGAGTTTTATCACCGACGGCGGCGCAACGCCGTCCGAGGTGACCATGGTTCTCAACGATGGAGACATTCGCGAGCAACTCCTTCAATCCATCTCCAAGGAAAAAATCGATCTGGTCATCATCGGCACTCACGGTCGCAAAGGCGTGAATCGCTTATTGCTGGGCTCCGTTGCGGAGCACGTCATCCACGAATCCATCGCTCCGGTGCTGGTGGTTTCTCAGCCCGTCGCCGATTTCGGCCCTGCGGAATTCGGCAGGCCGGTGGAGCTGAGAACCATCCTGCTCTCGACCGATTTCTCGCCCAACGCCGGTCGTGCGCTCACCTATGCTTTGCGCTGGGCTTCCGAGTGGGGTGGCAAGGTGATTCTGTTTCATGCCGTGGAAAAAGTTCCTTCTGAAATGAAAGACATCGTGGACTTGTTTCCTGAATACAATCCTTACTTTGAAAAGCAGGTCGCGGAAAGCTGGGGGAGGATTCGGCAGTTGGTGCCCAACGAATTGAAGCAGCGCTGCGAGGTCGTCTATGAAATCCGCCATGGCAATCCCAAGGAAGAGATCCTGAAAGTTGCCGGGGAAAAACATGCCGATATGATCGTGATGGGTGCGCGCGGCCTGGGCCGCTCCGCGATTGCCTGGGGTTCCACCGTTTCCGGCGTGGTTCGCGATGGCCGCTTTCCGGTCCTCGCTATTCGCCATCTCGTGGAATGATGGTTGCTTCGATAGGGTGCATTTCTCGCGTTGCCGTATCGCGCTCAGGTAGGGCAGGCATTCTTGCCTGCCCCTCAGGGGACAGGCCTGGGGGCCTGTCTCTACTTTTGCCGGACGCGCTATACCAATAGGAGAATCGCCCTAGCCCGCCGCCGCGCAAGCCCTGGGATTCATGGCGTGAACCCCTCCAAGCCCCAGAGGGGCGTTAGATTCTAGCCCACTGCGCAAGCTGTGGGGAACGGCGTTAGGTATAGAGAAAGCCCCGGCAGGGGCGACAGAAACCGTCAAAGAAAAACCGGGCCTGGGATTTCTCTCCCATCACCCGGTTTTTATCGTTCCTAGACCGGTTTTCCGATTCGTGTATCCTGTTCAATAGCCCCGGAGAGCCTGTCGAAGGGGGCGGCAAATTCTAGAACATTTTCACAGATGATGTATAGCGCCAAGGAAAAACATCCCCGGAGGG
>MEKX01000064.1 GCA_001767075.1 Acidobacteria bacterium RIFCSPLOWO2_12_FULL_54_10
CTGGCGAAGCTGATAACTTTCCAAAACCAGTTTTCTTTCTTCGCGGTTGTCTGCTGGTTTCCAATACACATCCACCATCACTTGAACCAAAACTGTTCCATAGCTTGCCGCTTCCGACGCGGGCCGAAAGTGCTTCGCTACTGCTTGCCAACGGAACCGTTCGTCCCAGTGTCCTTGCAGCGTCTCATCCAGCGGCAACTCGTCTTCTGTCGTTGTCGATCCTGCACCCAGCGCCAGCAGTTCATTCATCTTTGTCTGCCCCAGCATGAATGCGCGTTCCGGGTCTTGCAGTCGTCCTGCGTTGCGCAGCGCACCGGACAATAATCCAAACAGCGCCGCCACCGCGGTCCCCAAAACGACCGTGGCGACCAGCACTTCCAGCAGCGTAAATCCAGCCTGCTGTCGCGCATGACCAACTGTGCTGTAGTTCATGTTCTTCATATTCCATCGGCCTTTGGCGCACCGGTCAGCGCGTCGAATGATACGGTGACTTCGCGTTTCTGGTTTGCCAATACCACTTCAAATTGCGGCCACGCTCCGTCCGGTCCGAACAATATTTGCCGTGGCTGATCGGTATTTTGCCTTTCCTCAGGCAGTATCTTTTCCACGCGGACAGCAGCGGGCAACTCGAAACTCCGCGCACTGCCCCGCTCCACATCCAGCACCGTCACCGATCCTTTTTCCGGATCGATTTCCAGAGCGTAATATCTCTGGCGGTGTATTGCCTGATCTCGCGCATAGCGCGCCGCAGCCGCCACACGCTGCACCGAAGTCCGCAGCTCGAGCGTTCCCAGGCCGGACCCCACCGATGGAAAAACAATCGCCACCAGAATCGAGATCAGCGCGATCACCACCAGCATTTCCATGATCGTTACGCCGCGTTGTTCTCTTTCGTTTTTCATCTCATCCAACTCTGCTCTGCGAAATATTCCCACGCGCCTTCCGTGGTTACTGTGACGCCCAGCTCACAATGTCCGCGTCTTCTCCTTCACCTCCGGGCTGACCGTCAGCGCCGTAGGAAATAATGTCCGGCTCGTCGCCATGCTCTCCGGGGAAGCGATACACGTAGGCTCTTCCCCAAGGGTCCACGGGAATCTCCTGCGGCAGATACGGACCGTCCCAGTTTTCCAATTCCTCCGGCCGCGTTCGCAATGCTTGCAACCCCTGCTCCGTAGTCGGGAATTTGCTGGTGTCCAGCTTGTAAACGCCTAGTGCTGTCTGGAAGGAGTTGATCTGCGCCTTTGCAGCCGTGGCGCGCGAGCGGCCCACCTGACGAAACATGCGCGGCCCCACCAGCGCTGCAAACAAGGCGATGATCGTCACCACCACGAGCAGTTCTATGAGGGTCACGCCTGCTTCTTTACCAAGCTGTTTCGCTCGATGCGATTCTCTGGTCAAAATGGTCTGTTTCATTTGCATCCGCTTTCTCACATCAGAATGGAACATCGTTGATGCTGGTAATTGCCATCAATAGAGAAAGAACTATGGTTCCGACGGCAATTCCCATGCCCAGGATCACCAGCGGTTCAAACAAAGCTGTCAGCCGCCGCACCGTTACCTTTGTCTCGTTGTCGTAAATACTGGCCAATCGATCAAACATGCTGTCCAGCCTGCCCGTCTCTTCTCCGACCGTCAGCAGATGCGCCGCGAGCGGTGGAAAAACTCCGGTGCGCCGGACCGGGGCAGCCAATCCTTCACCGCGTTTCACGCCCTGAGCCACTTGATCCAGCGAGTTGGCGATCACGCGGTTTCCCACCATTTCTTTTACGATGCCCAACGACTGCACCAGCGGAACTCCATTGGCGATCAGTGTGGCCATCGTCCGGGAAAAGCGCGCCGTCTCCGCCTTCCTGACTAATTCGCCGATCCACGGAAGCCCCAGCAGGAAACGGTCCCACTGTTCGCGCCCTGTGGTGGTCCTTAGTGCGCGACGGAACATGACTACAGCCGCGATCACAGCCAGCACCGCAATCCATCCGTAACTTCCGATCCACTGGCTGGTCTTCAGAAGAATCGCCGTCGGCAAAGGCATCGGCAAGCCAGTAGACTCGAAAACTTCCGCAAATCGCGGCACCACGAAGTTCATCAGCACCGCCAGGGATGCTCCCGACGCCAACAAGATCAATGCCGGGTAGATCATTGCGGATATCAGGTGGCTTTTCCATTCAGCGGAAGTCTCTTCAAATTCCGCCAGCCGCTGAAACACAACGTTCAAAGTGCCGCTGGCTTGTCCTGCCCGCACCATGTTGACGTAGAGTTTGGAAAAAATCCTGCCGTGAGTTTCCATGGATTCCGCGAGCGACTTCCCTCCGCGCACCTGTTTCAGAACATCCGAGACCACGCTCCTCAAAACCTTGTTTTCGGTCAGCTCAGCGCAGATAGTCAGCGCACGGTCGAGCGGTACGCCTGCGTTGAGCAGCGTCGCCAGCTCCTGCGTGAACAGCATGCGGTCACGACTCGCCACACGCGTTCCTGACGGCAGAATCCCCAGGCTGATTTCCCCGCTGAATAAACCACCCAGCCAGCTGCCCGATGTCGCACCGCTCTCCGGAGTAAGTCCAACGAACACGGGTACCATACCCATCGCTTGAAGCTCCTGCGCGATAGATTTTTCGCTAGCTCCCTGACGAGTGCCGTTTTGTGGGCGGCCTTCAGGACTAATTGCTCGATAGTAAAATGTGGCCATGTGCTCTAATCATTCCTATCGCTTCAAAATACCTGCGTGACGCGCAAAACTTCTTGAACCGTCGTTATTCCGGCCTGCACTTTATCCCATCCATCTTCCTGCAAAGTGCGCATGCCTTGTGCTCGCGCCGCGCGGGCGAGCTCTGTCGCATCGGCGTTGCCGATGACCAGCTTGCGCAATTCCTCGCTCATTTCCATCAATTGGAAAATTCCGACTCGTCCCTTGAAACCTGTATGCGCACAGGCTTCGCAACCGGTTCCCTGATACAGTTCGTATTGCCCGCTTTGGGCCGCAAAACCAGCCGAACGCAGCCAATCGCCCTTTACGATGACTTTACTTTTGCACCCTTCGCATATCACGCGCACTAAACGCTGCGCCAAAACAGCAACCAGAGACGAGGTGAGCAGGTAATTCTCCACGCCCATGTCCGTCAGCCGGGTGATGGCGCTGGGAGCGTCGTTCGTATGCAACGTGCTAAAGACCAAATGGCCGGTCAGCGCAGAACGAATGGCAATATCCGCGGTTTCGCGGTCGCGGATCTCTCCCACCATGATGACATCGGGGTCTTGCCGCACGATGTGCCGCAATCCGGATGCAAAGGTCAGCCCGATTTGCGTGTTGACGTGAATCTGGTTGATGCCGTTCATTTGATATTCGACCGGGTCCTCAATCGTAATGATCTTGTGGTCCGCGGTATTGATCAGCTTCAAAGTGCTGTACAGCGTGGTGGATTTGCCGCTCCCCGTCGGTCCGGTGACCAGGAAAATGCCATAGGGTAGCGATGCGTAATGCTGCATTCGCACGTGTAATTCAGGAGGAAATCCCAAACGATCCAGTTCGTATCGGCTCGTTTCGCTGCGGTCGAGCAGTCGCATCACAACGCTTTCGCCGTAGAGTGTCGGCAGCGTGGATACGCGGAGGTCCACGTCGCGGCCCAGAATTTTTATTTGAATTCGTCCGTCTTGCGGCAATCGCCGCTCGGCAATATTCAGATGGGCCATGAGCTTAACTCTGGATAGCACTGCCGCTTGCACCGCCCTCGGCGGAGCTTCCACGGAATGCAAAACGCCATCCAGCCGGTAGCGAACCCGGAACTCTTTATCGAACGGCTCCAGATGGATGTCACTCGCTTTGCCTTCCACCGCGCGCGCAATCAAATTGTTGACCAGCCGGATGACCGGCGCTTCGCTGGCCATGTCGCGCAAGTGCTCGATGTCTTCGAGGCCCTCGTCACTCCATTCAGCCGTTTGCGCATCCGTGCCCGTTTGCGGACTTGTCTCCGGATAATACCTTTCAATACCCGCTGCAATATCCTGCACGGAGCATAGCAACGGTTGAACATTCTTGCCGGTGAATAGCCGTACCGCTTCCAGCGTTTCTGCATCCAGCGGATCGGCCATGGCCAGCGTCAGCGTAGAATCCTCTACCGCGACCGGCAGAAACCGAAACTGGCGCATAAAACGGACGGAGAGATTTTCGATCTCCGGCGCTACTGCCGGAAATTCTCGCTCGCTGATGACGGGGACTCCCAGTTGCTCCGATAAGCAGGTCAGGATGTCGCGGGAGGATACAAATCCTAAATCCGCAAGAATCGCTCCCAGTTTTTCTGGACGCTCTCGCTGCAACGCGAGACCCCTTTCCAGCTCGTCCGGTCGCAGCAGGTTGCGTTCAATCAGCAACTCCCCAATTCTTTTCCACTCGGTCATCGGACCCATACCAGACCCTTGGTTTTCGCTTTTAGAAAGCAAGGAACGTCACCTGCTTCTGAAAAGTCTCGGCGGTCAGACCCTGGTTCTTGGCATCCATCAGAGATTGCCGGCTGGTTTCCAGCACGACTTGCGTCGGCAAATCCTCGTGATGTTCGGAAGGCAGGTTGAACAAGTGAACAACAATGGCGATTTTTTGCTCCGCAGGCAGCGCATCCAACCCTTTGGCGTTTTCCAGCAGCAGGCCGCTGAGCGTTCTCCGAATATCCTGGATGCGCTGTGCTTTCTGGTCCCGGGCTTTTTTCAGTTCCTCAGGCGTGTACGGGCGCATATCGAATGGCGAGATCACCCTTATGGGAAAAAGATTGGCTTCCAGATGAAACGCCATCCCAAACTCCGGTAAATAGGTGCCTTTCGCGTCTTGCAACAGAGCGAACGGCATCGCGAAAGACTGCTGAAGATTGCGGTTGATGAGCCCTTGAAATATCTCCAGTTGCGCTTTCACGGCTTTGTAATCCACTGGCGCAGCGACCGTTTGTGTTTTCTGTGTTAGTGCTGGCAGCGCAGCCATCCATAGCGCTCCGATCAGCAAACTGCAAATCGTTAAAACTTTTCTCATCGAATTCTCCTTTTCCAACTCTTGCTTATGGCCGCTCTGAAGTCATCCCTGCCTGTTGCAGCCAGGTGCTGACCACCTGCTGGCTTTGCACCTGCTCTTTCCACATCACGGTTTGCGTAGATTGAAAATAGCGAAGGCTTTCGGCTACCTCTTGGAGGTCGCTGCGCCTTTGCTGGTCGGCGCGCTGCGAAGCCGTTTGAATTGAGATATTGGTTTCTTCCTTCAACCGTGCTTCACTCGCCGCCACCTCTTGAGCGATTAGTTCCAGAACGGCTGCCCGGTCCAAGCTCCCTGATCCATTTGCAGACTGTATAGCCAATGTCGCTTCCGGTTGCGCGATTGCTGGCGTCGTTCCGAAAGCGAGATTGAATTTTCCTTGTTCATAGGAAAAATGGGTTTGAAATACAGCCAATAAAACCACCGCCAGGCACGCCATGCCCGCGGTAGCAAAAGAAAGCTGCGCGGTGCTGTGCCAGAAGGCTGTCCACCAGTTCGCTGGCTCCGGCGCCAAACGGAATCGTTGCGGGATTTCTTCTTTTGGCTCCGCTGCTGCGACCAAAGAAATCGTCTGGCGCAGCCGACCCACCTCTTCCGAACATGTGCTGCACGTTTCCAGGTGCAGTGCAATATTCTGCCGTGCTTCGGCGGAAGTTTCCTCCAGCAGATAATCTAACAAGAGCGGCTGGGTCTGTTCGCAATTCATGGCAATGCCTCCTTTACAGTCACGCAGTTCGCAGCGCAAAACAGCGCAGCGCTGCGTAAATATTGTCTTTGGGAGAAACGGCTGGTCGGCGTAGAGCGCTTACCAGCGGTTCGGCGGCAGGGTTCGCGTGGTGCGATCCGTGGTCAGCAGCTCTTTGAGCTGCGCGAATCCAGAGTAGATGCGCGACTTCACCGTGCTTACGGGGCAGGATAGAATTTCCGCGATCTCGGCGAACTGGAACCCCTGGTAAACTTTCAGCACAATCGCCTCGCGCTGCTCCGGGGTCAAGGTTTCCATCGCCTGAATCACGCTCAATTCCATTTCTGGCCCGCTGTACATACCCGCTGTGCGGAACGCCGCGGTGTCGCGTCGCATCATCAACGCGTCTTCCTGATCCTCATCCGGCCAACTGTCTGTGCGCCCCTGCCCGGCATTCCGCCGGAACTGAGAGAACGCCAGATTGTGCGCGATCCGGAACAGCCAGTGCGAAAACTTTTCCGCATCCTGCAACGACCCCAGGCTCCGGTACGCCTTCAGAAAGGTCTCCTGGCACAAGTCCAGCGAGTCCTCGCGGTTCCTGAGGATGCCGAGCAGGTAGTGGTACAAACGCTTTTCCCAGCGAGAGATAAGCTGGTTGAACGCTTCCATCTCTCCCCGGCGCGCCCGCGCCACCAACTGGGTGTCTGGCTCCGATACTTGCAAAAAACCGGCTCCCGATCAGAAAGACGCTCGAGACCAGCAAAAAGTCTGAGCGACTAATAAGTTTTTTTGACTATAGCACAGACCGGGGTGGTCTGGAGGTGCCTCGGCTGGTCCGTGTGGTGCGGAATTCAGTCAGAGCCGTGCGCGCTGTAAGTCCTGAGCCTGTCGAAGGGTCAGCAAGCGGTCCAATCGGTTTCTACGGCCTGATTGACCAAGGATATTGATTTAGAGGAATATCATTAGGAGGAACCATGATGCGCATGAAGAACCCGCCTCATCCGGGCCGTATTGTCCGTCAGGAGTGCATCGAGCCGCTGGGGCTTACCATCACCCACGCTGCCCGCGCACTGGGCGTTACCCGGCAGGCCCTCAACAACGTTGTGAATGGCAAGGCCGGTGTTTCCCCGGAGATTGCCATC
>MEKX01000065.1 GCA_001767075.1 Acidobacteria bacterium RIFCSPLOWO2_12_FULL_54_10
GAACTCTCAGGTTCTGGACAAAGCCGTGAGACCACCGCCGGAGTTGCCGGCTCATGTAATCGTAATTGTGCGGTTCTATCGGGTAGCAGACAGCGTCAGGAACAAAGCGAACCTTATGACCAGCTTCATAGAACGTCCAAGTCAAATCCATATCTTCCGCCAGAGTGCGCGACGGCCATCCACCACAGCTCTTTAATGCCGAGGTTCTGTACATGGAAAAACAGCCGGATGAGATCAGAGGTTTTTCGTAATAGTCCTGCACCTGCTTGTAGAAATTGAACGCAAACAAGTATTCGACGTAACGTCCTCTCTCCCAAATCGTGTGAACATTTCTTGGCAGCACCATGCCGGAGGCAGCCACGACATCTGCGTCCGTGAATGCTGCGGCCAGTTTTTCGATGGCGTCAGGGGCCAGTATCGTATCCGCATCAATCGCCATCACCCACTGTGTTTGCACCTGCGGGAGTGCGAAATTCTGCGCGCCAGCCTTGGACCCGGTGTTGGCAGGCGGCTGGATTACCGTAACGCCCATGGCGCGAGCTGCTTCCGCTGTTCCATCCGTCGAGCAATCGTCGATGACTATGATTTCTGCTGGCAGCAGGGTCTGCTCCTGCAAGCTTCGAATCGTGTCACCTACGGATGCCGCTTCGTTGTAAGCAGGGACAATAACGGTCAACGATGCCTGATTCGAGCTCTTTTTATGCAATCCCAATGTCATGAGCTACAAAGCCACACTTCCAAATAAACTTTTATCGGCACAGCCTACATATCCAATTTATTGATCTTGTGGTTGTTAAACAATAGTACTTCGGCACTAATTTAGGCATAGGACATGGCATCCATGACACACGATTTACTGATAATTCAGCTATATGGTGCATCGTAATTGGGGGGGTTGAAAGATTGGAAATTTGCCTGGGCTTAAGGAGCGCTGGCGGAAGCTACAGGTTTGGACAATTCGGCATCAATCAGTTTCTCAAATGCGGCAGATGGCTGTGCACCGGATATTGAAAACCCGTTAATGAAAAAAGCCGGGGTGCCGCTCACGCCGGCTTTCATGCCTGCCTGCAAATCTTCTTCAACTGAGGTTGTAAATTTATTCGAGTTCAGGCAGACCTCAAACTGCTCCGTATCTAAATCAATCGTAGCCGCCCGCATGATGAGCGCCGGAGATTTCAGGTCTTTGGGGTTCTCAAATAGCAAATCGTGATATTCCCAGAATTTTCCCTGTTCCCCTGCGCAACGCGATGCTTCCGCGGATTTCTGCGCTTCCGGATGAATCTGGCGCAGCGGAAAGTCCCGGTAAGCTAATTTTATTTGACCATCATATTTTTTGAGAAGTCCCTGGATGGTCTTATAGACATTCAGACAAAAAGGACACTGGAAGTCTGAAAATTCCACGATAGTGATGGGCGCTTGCGGATTTCCGCGCACGCGCGCTGGATCGTAGCTGACCTCCACTTTAGGAGGCTTCAGTGAAATATTGATCTTGGCTTGCTTGCGAAGGCTATCGAAATAAGCCTGCCTGGTATCCTGCGCTTTGGATTGCTTGATGAGAGTTCGCAGTTGGTCCTTCACTTCTTCCAGGGGACGTTTGATCTGCTCTTTTTGGGCGTCGTAGGCGGATTGCAACTCCTCATTGGTCGGTTCGGGAACGGAAGCGTCCACCTCGTCCAACAGTTTTTCTACTGTAATCCCCTTTTCCATGGCTGCTGCGATGACAAGCTTTTCGTTGATCACACTTTCCAGTGCGCGGCTCTTCAGGTCATACTCCTGATTTTTTAATTGCAGGAGCTGGGATTGAATGCGGGGAACCAAGTCCTCTTCATAAATGGGAGTCCCTGAGACAGTCGCAACGGGCTGAGGGGTTTGAGCCACGGCCGGAGGTAAGAATGCTGCTCCCAAACATGCAAGCAACAGAGATGCCTTGCTGAACGTGACGGAGCGCATGATATTAGGTCCCTCCGAACCCCGACCAAAATACTTGGTCCTTAAATAAATGAATGTAACGCAACTATGTATAGTTTACCGCACACTTTTGATTCGATCCGAATAAATACGAGTCCAGGCGCTGATGCGGAGTAACACAACTATGCACCTTGCTGGTTAGTTGTATTGATAACCCATGCATTGGAAGGAATCAGCATGGTGGGTGGGGCGAGGCTCGAACCTGCGACCTCCTGTTGGCAAGGACTCGCCGAACGACGAATCAACAACATACAATTTAAACCATCTTTACAGTTGATATGTAGTTAGTAAAGGGGAGGGATTTCTGTCGCCCCTGCCGGGGTTAATCTGTTTATCGTATTAATTACCCAGGACTTACGCGCTGGACTAGAATTTACCGACCCTCCGGGGCTTATCGGGCAATTCACACACCAACAATAAAAATGGCCTAGCCATTCATATGATTTAAGTTTCAGAGCAGGGCGAAGCGATGAGAAAAACGGGCATAGCAAAATAGTCCTAATCGTTCCATGCCACTAGTACGTCCGATTCAGTCGTAAATGGGTCTTTTGAGTCATCGACATGCGGTGCATTGCAGATTAAATTCAATGCTGCAAGACGATTTGTAGCAAGTGTTCCTAGTTTTCTCCCCCTAGAAAATTAAGATAATGCGCGAGGAGGCGCTTCCCCAATGTTATCAGCAGGTCGAATTACCAAAACTTTCCTAGTGATGAGTTTAATAGCGCTAGGCTATCTATTCGCAAAGCCCGGACAAGTTGAAGCGGCGGCAAAAGTCGATTTGGAGCAGTGCGCCAACGGAACATTATCCGCTCCCTTAGCCGGCGGGACGTGCGACTACGAGCGCGGCAATATGAATGAGCAAAAGTCTCATTACGCGGAAGGGAACTATATCAGCTACCGGATGGTCATCACGGGGCTAGCCTCTGGCCCCCACGTCTTGCAATTCAGTTGGGACACCACGAAGCAGAGCAAGCACGCCATCGACTGGATCGGCACCCATAACATAACCAATACCGGCGCCAACCCTTGTCAGAAGGACACGCATACTTCCAATCAAACAGAATATTGCACCCTTGCGAGCTTTTCCGACGAAGCTTTCATTCCCGTCGATCCGAATATCCAGAGTGCGACAATTACTCCATTGCTCGGACCGCATCCAACGATGCCAACCTCAGGCAAGTTTTACGCATGGGGCGCGGATATCACAAATGAGACGGCGGCAGGAATACTCAATATCACTTACAGTTTGATCCCGGCAGGCAGTTACGTCGGGGATACAAGCACCACGCTTGTACAGATCAATTTTACGGTGCCTAATCCTGCCGGCACGGTTGTTTTTGCGTGGGCGGGACACATCGGGGACCACCGGACTTACCTGTTACCCGATAGTGGCTGGGGCACTGGGAACTCAGCGGTTGACGTATCCGGGTCGCCTTACCATACTTCCCTTGTTTCGTTGGATGGCAGCGGCGGAAACCTGGACCTGCAGTTGGCAGCATCGGCAATTACCTCGCCTGCTCGCATCACCGTGAATAAACTATGCGTTCCGAATACAGACAACGGCAATCCTACATTTCCGTTCACCTACACAGCACCCGGACAGAATGCGGCGGCGTTTCCAAATTCACCTCTGGCCTGCGAGGACAGTGAAAATCTGGATATTAATTCATTCGCAAATGCAAACGGCGACAACTACATCATCGCGGAAACCCCTGCTACGGGCTGGCGCTTGACTGCTTTGCAGTGCGACCTCATGGATACTTTGGGGAACGTGATAACTCAAAATATTGGCCAGAACAAAAATTTAAGTACCGGCTCCATTACATTGAGCGTGCATGAAGGCGATACCATCAATTGCACCTATACGAACAAACGCAAGCCGCGGTTGATCGTGACCAAGCTCGTCACCACTGATGATGGCGGCAATGCTGAGCCTTCGCAGTTCGACATCAGCGTCAGCGGAGATTCGCCAAGCCCAAGCGGTTTCCCCGGAGACCCCGACGGCACGTTGGTAATTCTGGATCCATCAGGAGACAACGATGGCGATTATGACGTAAACGAAGCTGCATTTTCTGGTTATGTTGGAACTTTCTCCGGAGATTGCAATTCTAACGGTGTCGGAACTGTTCCCGACGGCGGAACTCATACTTGCACGATCACCAATGATGACCAGCCGGCGACGTTGACGTTGGTTAAGACGGTTGAAAACGACAATGGCGGCAGTGCAACGGAAGATGATTTCCAGGCCTACATCAATGAAAATGAAGTTCCCTGGGGTGCAGCGCAGACGCTAAACGCGGGCAGCTACACAGCTTCCGAAGATGGCATGACAGGCTATGTGGCTTCAAGCTGGGGCGGCGATTGCGAAGAAGATGGAACCATCACATTGAACGCAGGCGACAACAAGACCTGCTCGATCACCAACGATGACATCGCACCGATCCTACACCTGCGGAAGATCGTGACGAACGACAACGGCGGCGAGGCGACGTTAGCGGCTTCACGCTGACGGCGAACGGCACGGATTCCAACGATCTATCGGGGACGAGCCCGGTAGATTCTGACGAGACTTTGTTAGCGGACACGTTTGCACTGTCGGAGACCGAAGTTGATGGCTACGATGCCAGCGACTGGGTGTGCGTGGGCGGCGACCAGAGCGGCGCGAGCATCACGCTGGGATTGGCCGAGGAAGCAACCTGCACGATCACCAACGATGACATCGCACCGATCCTACACCTGCGGAAGATCGTGACGAACGACAACGGCGGCGAGGCGACGTTAGCGGACTTCACGCTGACGGCGAACGGCACGGATTCCAACGATCTATCGGGGACGAGCCCGGTGGATTCAGGCGCAGGGTTGAAGGCAGACACGTTTGAGCTGTCGGAGACCGAAGTTGCTGGTTACGATGCCAGCGACTGGGTGTGCGTGGGCGGCGACCAGAGCGGCGCGAGCGTCACGCTGGCGTTGGGCGAGAGCGCCACCTGCACGATCAACAACGACGACCAGACGGCGCACCTGACGTTAATCAAAACGGTAACGACCGACAACGGCGGCACGGCGGTAGCTGCTGACTGGACACTGAGCGCAAACGGGCCGACGCCAATCTTTGGACCGGGCGGAGTATCTTCAGATGTAAACACTGGTACTTACAGCCTTTCTGAGTCGCCCGGACCTGCCGGCTACACGGCGGGGAACTGGAATTGTGTCGGCGGCACGCAGAACGGCGCGAGCGTAACACTGGCCTTGGGGCAGTCTGCCACGTGCACCATCAACAACGATGACATTGCAGCGATGTTGCGGTTGCTCAAGCAGGTAGTGAACACAGTCGATGGCCCCGCGAACGATGCGGGACGATTCGACTTGTTCATTAACGACGTTCTTAAAGCAGATAACGTTGGGCATGGGGCAATCCCCGGCGGCATCGTCAGCAGCAACGTACAACCTGGAATATATTCGGTGCACGAAGAAGCCGGCACTATGGAAGACGATAACGAGACTCCATTACACCTCTATGTGTCGGGGATCGCTTGCTTCAACACGGCTGATTTCTTCCAAAACGGGCCAGGCGCTACTCCGATTGCGATGGCGGGGCCGTTCAACCTCTTTACAACTAACGGCGTTCCTGCGGAGAACCCGACGTTGAATAACCTTACGCTGAATTTGGGGGATGACGTCATCTGCATCTTCCAGAACACCGCAAAGGGCCAGATGCCGGTGAACAAGCTGATCAACGGCAAGCCTGCTCCATTCGACGAAAACGATACGCCGGATATATGGCCGAATTACACGTATCCGAAGTACCGGTTCACGCTGTATCCCGATCCGGAAGGAACACCAAACCCGTTCTACGACCCGCAGAACGATGATCCCAGCAGCAAGCTAGATGACGCAACGCTTTACTTCGCTGACTTCTTCCCGGAACATTCGCTGTTCGGCTTCTACCGCGATCTGCCACCAGAGGCAGCGGTGGAGGCGATAGGCGGCCCGTTCGCGGTGTGCGAAGTGGGCATTAACCTCGCTCCGAACGATCCCGACGCCAATGAAGGGATGCCGGCTGGTTACACAAGCGTGTGGCGGCAGAGGCACAACGGCCAGCCCACCGATCCATATGTCTTGTCCGATACTTTCAATGGCGACGTGCAAGACGGCGTTGACCCTGAGGATGCACGCAACGTCACTTGTATCCAGGATGTAACTCTGGAAGAAGGCGGGTCGTTCGAACTTCAGATCGACAACATCACCACCGGACAGATCCAGATTATTAAGGAAACACAAGGCGGAGATGGAACGTTTACTTTCAATCTCAACGGACCGAATCCTGATCCAACCGACGTTGTGGTAACCGATCCTACATCTGAAGGCGTTGGCTACGATGCCATCGTTGCCTTGCCGACGACATTGACTATCGACACGTCGGCAATCCATGACTCTGATCCGGTCACCGTATTGGCAGGCGCTGGTTTCAGCGTTTCAGAAGGAGACCTTCCGGAAGGCTGGATTGCAGTCGGCGATCCGTCTTGCGTGATCGACGGAACGGCGACCACAGTTGTCCCTGCCAACTTCGAGGTTCCGATCGGCGGCCTGGTGGTGTGCACGTTCACAAACCGCAAACAACCAACACTCGAGGTTACGAAAGTCTTGTCACCATCCGATGATGAAGGCACCTTCGCCTTGAGAATCGGCAATGCAACTTATGCGACCGGCGGGGATGGCACAACCACCGGAGCCATTACATTGAGCGTAGGGCCAATTTCGTTCGGTGAGACAGCAGTCTCTCCGGCGAGTATGAATAACTACGATTCGATCATCCAGTGCAATCAGACTGGTTTCGCGGATGTTATAGGAACCGATGCTAACATCACTTTAGCAGCCGGTGAAAACGTCGTCTGCACCATCACCAATACCAGGAAGGAAATCCCCATCCCTGGCCGGTTTACGGGAGGCGGCAGCTTCTATCCGAACACGGAAATTGACCACTCCCCAATCGCTCCATCCAATGATGTTTTCTCGACGGTGCGCATCACTCACGGCTTCACGCTGTATTGCAATACCGAGCTTGGGCCGAACCGGTTGGAAATCAATTGGGCGAGCGACGGACATGGCAGAAATTCAGAGAACAACTTCCACCTGACCAGCCTGACGCAAGTTCTTTGCATCGATGATCTGGATATCCGCGAAGGGAATCCGGTAGCCGACATCGACACCTACGAAGGACGCGGCGTTGGCAGCTTGAACCAGGAGGACGGTTATACGGCTCACTGGGTATTCACTGACGCCGGAGAACCCGGGAAGCGCGATGAGGTCTGGATTGTCATAAAAGAACCGAATACAACGGTTGTTGAAACACCTGATGATCTAAACGGTGAAGAGGTACTCAGAGTCGGCGGCAATTGGGATTCACCCGTTCAACTAAGGGCCATGGTGCCCGGCGATGGCTTTAGAACCGGCAGGGATGGCGCCAACATCCAAAACGGAAATCAACAGGCTCACAAGTTCACTTTCGCGGTGGGAGCTGAAGCAAACCCACTGGAAGCTGATCTCGCGGCCCAGTTTCTTCCGATATCGATCGGCAGTCTGACTGTGGATAGTTACGACAAGCTGATCAGCATCCTCAACAAGACACCGGTCAGCCCAGCGACGGCGAAGTCAGCGGCTAGCGATGCAGCGTATAATTTGGCTGCGCAGTTGACGGCGGCGATCATCAACCAGCAGGTTGGGGCAGGCACATGCTCCAGCCTGGCAACCGCAATAGACGGTTCCCAGAGCTTGCTGGATTCCATCGGCTTTAACGGTATTGGATCGTATCTGACGCCAGCGTTGGCGAAGACCGAGCCGAACAAGACCTTGCGAAAAGAAGCACAATCCTTCGCGGGGTTGCTGGATGCATATAACAGCGGAGGGTGCATGGCGATCGATTAAGCGCGAAACACTGCTCCCAACTAACAGCCTGGCCGGTTAATAACCGGCCAGGCTTTTTTATGCGCCGCGAATCGAGGACGCTGCTACTAAGGAACAACGCAAGTTGTCGACTTGTTAGAGGAAAGTGTGTCGGTCGATGTTTGCCGCTCTCCAATCATTGGACCAGCGGAAAGCCGAAACCTCATCCAATTCTGGAACCACGAAAGCACCTAACAGCATGAGCAAATGAGCGTTACATGGTGGGCGGTGCGGGGCTCGAACCTGCGACCTCCTGCTTGTAAGGCAGGCGCTCTAACCGACTGAGCTAACCGCCCCATGAAAAACCAGGCAATAGAAAACCTGAAAGGGTCATGGAGCATTCCGCTAAGCCCGCCTTCCAAGCCGCATGGAACCGCTGGCTGCTACTCGAAATAACTCCTGCAAGATGGTAGCATTCGGAAGAACGACCCGCAACAGCAGACTCCTCCTGACGAGGTGAACGTGCCGGACAAACCATCCCACAGGTCACACTCACAACTGGAACAGGATATAGGGGCGGCTCGAACGGCAACCGGACCATTGCTGGAGAATCTTCTCTATCACACCTCTTCAGAAGTGCTCAGTGCGTTGCTGGAAAATCCTCGATTAGGCGAGAGCCATGTCACCGTACTACTATCACGGAAGGATCTTCCCCGGGATATGATTCGACAGATCGCTCAGAACCGTGAATGGATGAAAAGCTATTCCCTCAAGCTGGCTGTAGTGAAACATCCCCACGCCCCGCGTCACTTTTCATTCCCGATGCTGAAGCATTTGTATCTTTTCGATCTTATGGGGATCGCCGCCACCCCCGGAACGCCGCCGGATTTACGCCGACAGGCGGAGGACGCCATATTTGCGCAGCGGGAAAGGATCGCGCTTGGACAGCGGCTGACGCTGGCCCGCCGCGGATCGTCGCGCATTGCCGGCGGGCTTTTGAATGATCCGGACCCGAAAGTTTTGGAGTCGGCGTTGCAGAACCCTTATTTGACGGAAATCGAAGTGTCCAACGCGCTCTATCGCCCGCAAGCTAACTCCTGCCTGACGGACACTTTGCTGGAAGATTCTCGCTGGATTAATCGTCGTTTGGTAAAACTGGCATTGCTTCGGAGTGAATTTTTATCGCTGGGCCATTTTATGGATTTACTCTCCAGATTGAATATACAAGACTTGGCTGATGTCGCAGAGGACGCTCGAATTGCACACAATCTTCGTGAATACGCTGGAAAACTATTAAAGTCGCGCCAAGCGTCCCAGCGACGGAAAATAAACGCCAGGCAAGCCAGCAAGTGATTCCTTTCATGGCGTTCCAAATTGCATTTGCGCTGATGCAGTTCGCAGAAAGCAATGCGCGCTCATGCGATGAGACAGCCATCACGGGAAGTCGAGCGGCTGGCGCATGGTACAATTAGCCTGCTAACTGCCTGCGACCTCATCTTGGCAGATATCATTTATGTCTGTTTTCCCATTCTTTCATTTGTTGGCCATATCGTTGATCATCCTCGCGAATGCCTTTTTCGCGACCGTAGAATTCGCTTTAGTCAGCGCACGGCGAACCTGGCTTCAGCAGAAAGCCGAGCAAGGCGATACTCGCGCCGAGGCTGCCATCAAACTGATCTCCAATCTGAATCAGGTAGTCAGCGGGACGCAGGTTGGCATCACAATGACCAGCCTCGCTCTCGGATGGGTGGGAGAAATTACACTGGCGGAAGCACTGGAGCCAGTAATGACGACTTTAGACGCCGAAAATGCGGTGCTCTTGCACAGCGTCGCAGCCGCATTGGCATTCCTCGGACTCACCTTCCTTCATGTCGTTCTCGGAGAACTGGTCCCCAAGCAGGTGGCCTTGGGACGTGCAGAAAGGCTTTCGATATTACTGGCATGGCCGATGACGGTTTTTTTGAAACTCGTCCGCGGCCCTCAGCAATTTTTGCATTCCTGCTCTTTTTTTCTGGCACAGCATCTGGGAGCAAAAGCGGCGGGCAGCGTGCCTACCGCTTACTCACCGGAAGAGCTAAAAATGCTGGTCTCTGCAAGTCATCGCAGCGGAGCCTTGCCTGCCCACCAGCATGAAATGATTCACAGCATCATGGACCTTCGCCAGATTCTGGCCCGGGAAATCATGGTTCCCCGATCCAACATCGTCGCGGTTCCCGTCCATTATTCACTGGAAGAGGTATTGCGACTGGTCACCGAAGACCAGCACTCCCGACTCCCTGTGTATGAAACTTCTCCGGAGCACATCATTGGCGTTCTGTACAGCAAGGATCTATTTCGCGTTTGGCAGGAGCGCGAAGCAGCGCTACGCAACCAACTGCCATCGCGCACATTTTCTCTTCGCAGTCTCGTCCGCGAAATTCTGGTGGTGCCGGAAACCAAACCCATCGACCAATTGCTTCGGGAATTCCAGCAAAAACGCAGGCACATGGCTCTCGTGGTGGATGAGTTCGGAAGCACGGTGGGGCTGGTGACCGTGGAAGATGTCTTGGAACAAATCGTCGGGGAGATAGAAGACGAATATGACTGGGAAATTCCCCCCGGCCTCCGCATTGGAGAAAGCTCGCTGGTATTGGAGGCCCGCATCAACATTCTGGATTTGGAAAGCCAATATGACATTTCCCTTCCGCGAGACGAGGGGTTTGAAACTCTTGCGGGCTTCATGCTCCACCAGTTCGGCCACATTCCAAAAGAGGGCGAGTCATTTGTATTTGACCATTGGCGATTCACCGTGCTGGACATGGAGCATCACCGTGTGGCGAGTGTGAAAGCAGAGAAAATCGACATGGGCGAACAATTCCAAGACGCCCAGGCCAGCAGCTTGCCAAATCAGTAACGGGCAGATGATTGCCCTGAATCAGCCATTTCGGTTACATTGCCATCGGAAGTGGAAGATGTGCCCGTGAGACAGACATTGGAAATCGAACCATGCGGATGATGAATACATCGACGGCCGAGATGATGGACCAGAAAGAATGGCTTTCGTGGCTGATTCGAGTACGGGCTGTCATCATCACGTTTCTGCTGGGTCTTCAATTAACCATCCAGCAAGTTGTGCAGCTCCAGGACCTGCAGGCCGTCCAAGTCCCCATGGATTTTTTCCTTGCGGTGATGGTCTTCTGGTACCTGCTGGATTTAATTTTCCTCATTCTGCTGAAAGTAAATGCAGATCATAACCTTCAGTCATACCTGCAAATTGTCACCGACACGCTGATGGTATCGCTGGTGATTTATTTCACCGGAGGCCTGGACAGTTATTACTTTTTTCTTTATCCCCTGACCATTCTATTGGGGAGCATGATTCTCTCCCGCGGCTGGACTTACTTAATCGCCAGTTTGTGCTTCATCCAATCGGGTCTGTTGCTGGAATTGCCTTACTACCGGCTAATTCCGTTTTACGGGCCGTCGTTCCCAGATTTGAAAAGCCTGCAATTGCGAATCGCCGCCAACCTGGCTGCATTCCTAGCCGTTGCCTATTTGGGCAGTCTGTTGGCAGAAATTTTAAGGCGCACCGGCGTGGAACTGAAGGACAAGGCTGGGAAGCTCGAAGATTTGCAAGCACTGAATAAAGACATTATTGAAAGCATGCGCGGCGGCTTGATAACGACCGACTTGCAAGGATCGATTCTCTTGCTGAATTCGGCTGGCGCGGAAATTCTCGGTTGCGAACTCGGAGAACTTCAGGGCCGTCAGATCGACTCCATTTTCCCAACCGTCAATCCGGGCAGCAGGCCCGACATTTCCATCGTCCGCGAGGAAATTACATGGGATCGGCACGGCGGGGAAGAGAAGCACCTGGGAATCAGCGTAGCGGCTTTGAGCCGCAATCAGGAAACCGTTGGTTACGTATACAATTTTCAAGACCTGACCCAGCTCAAGCAGCTTGAACGGGAAGTGCAACTCAAGGACCGTATGGCGGCCATCGGACGGATGGCGGCGGCCATTGCCCATGAAATCCGCAATCCTCTTGCTTCCATCGCGGGTTCCGTAAAATTGTTTTCCAACATGGCGAGCCTGAATCCCGATGAGGACCGGCTGATTCAGATTGTGCTCAAGGAATCCGAGCGGCTGAATGGCATCATTACAGACTTCCTGCTCTATTCCAGGGAAAAAAGTTACCAGTACGTGACCGGCAATGTAGCGGAGGTTTTATCCGAAACGCTGGCCTTGATCGAAAATCATCCGCGATTCCTGCGCGGCCAGCACCACATAGTGACGCAGTACCTCGCCCAGAATGCTGCTGCGCGATTTGATCCCGACCGCATGCGGCAGGTATTCTGGAACCTGGGCGACAATGCGCTCAAAGCAATGCCCAAAGGCGGCATGCTGACCGTTACCGTGCGGTTATCGCAACAGTACGGACGGCTGGAAATTTTATTTCAAGATTCCGGCGTCGGTCTTTCACCGCAGCGGGCGGAGAAAATCTTTGAACCGTTCCAATCGGACTTTGAAGGGGGCACAGGCTTGGGGCTAGCGATTGCCTACCAAATTATTTCCGCGCACAATGGAAGCATTCGCGCTGAGCCCGAAAATCAAGGATGCACGATGTGCATCGAACTACCGCTGGTTGGAATGGCACCAGACCGGGAAATTTCCGCCGCCGCTATCCATGGCTAACATACTTCTCGTAGACGACGAACGCTCCATCCGCGACATGTTGGAAATCGCTTTCCGAAAGGAAGGGCATCGCGTGGAGTCTGCCGGAAGCGCGGCGGCAGCGCTGGAAAAATTGCACACCCGGATTTTCGATCTCGTCATCTCCGATATCAAAATGCCTCAAGCCAGCGGTCTGGACCTGCTTCGCCAGATTCGCGAAACATATCCTGAAATCCTGGTCATTCTGATCACCGCTCATGGGACCACTGGAACCGCTCACGAAGCCGGGCAATTGGGCGCGTTTGCCTACCTTGAAAAAACGCATGAGCTGATCGACGATCTCAAGTTCACGGTGGACCGGGCGCTGGAAACCTCGAAAATCAGGGCAGAGAATATCACCCTGAAGCGGGAGCTCGAGAAAAATCGCGGCCTCGGAAGCATTGTTGGGCAGAGTCCGCAAATGAAGCCTGTTTTTGATCTGATCCTGAGCGTCGCTCCCACAACCAGCACGGTGTTGATCCTGGGAGAGAGCGGCACAGGCAAAGAACTGGTAGCCAAGGCGATTCATGCGCACAGCCCGCGAGCCAAAGCGCCTTTTGTGTCCATTAACTGCAGCGCGTTTCAGGAAACACTACTGGAAAGCGAGCTATTCGGATACATGAAAGGCTCTTTCACCGGAGCCACCAATAATAAAAAAGGGCTTTTCGAGTACGCATCGGGTGGCACTATTTTTCTGGATGAAATCGCCGAGACGAGCCTGCCCATGCAGGTTAAACTCTTGCGGGCATTGCAGGAGCGCAAGATCCGGCCAGTCGGCGGCAATGAAGAAATAGAGATTGATGTGCGGGTCGTGGCCGCCACGAACCGCGATTTGCAGCAGATGATCCATGAAAAAGAGTTTCGCGAGGACCTCTACTACCGCATCAGCGTCATACCCGTGGAGATCCCGCCGCTGCGGAAACGCCCCTCTGACATCTCGCTGCTGGCGTTCCACTTTCTCGAACAATTTAACCGCCAGATGGGGAAAGGGCTCCAGGGGATTAGCGGTGAAGCGTTAAGGCTGCTGGAAAACTACAACTGGCCAGGAAATGTTCGCGAGTTGGAGAATGCCATCGAGAGAGCGGTAGCCCTGGAAAAAGGCACTGAAATTGTGCCCGATTCCCTTCCTGAGCGGGTTGTAAAAGGCCCTGCGATCAGTTTAGACCGGGTTGGCCCGCTGGAATTCCCGGAGGATGGTTTAGACCTTCAGCACCAGGTCGAAGTCATCGAGCGGTCGCTGATAGAGGCTGCGCTGGACCGTTCTCATGGAGTTCGGACCCGTGCCGCCGAATTATTACGAATGAGTTACCGATCGTTCCGTCATTACGCAAAAAAACATGGATTGTAGCCATTCAAACTCTCTCTCTCCAATTCATTGTGGTCCACTTGCCCGGCTTGCAGATTCCCTGTAAAGTAATCGTGATTGTCGTTGTAAAACCTTCGCAAGGGGTATCGCATGGTCCAAAAGACCTGGATGTTCAGTCTGTGTCTATTATTTGCAGCCTCCGTGCTGGTCTCTTGCAGTAGAAACCGGCAAGGCGAAGAGGCATCGGAAATCGTCATTGGTGAATTTGGATCGCTGACCGGAACCACGGCCACCTTCGGCATTTCGACAAAAAATGGAATCGACATGGCAGTCGACGAGGTCAACCAGGCTGGCGGACTGCTGGGGAAAAAAGTTCGCGTCATTGTGGAAGATGATCAAGGCAGGCCGGAAGAAGCGCAGACCGTGGTGACCAAGCTGATTACCAGGGACCGCGTGGTGGCCATTCTGGGCGAAGTGGCGTCCTCGCGCACTCTGGCAGCAGCGCCCGTCGCGCAGCAAAACGGCATTCCCATGATCAGTCCCTCCTCGACCAACCCGAAAGTCACACAGGTTGGAGACTATATCTTCCGCATCTGCTTCATCGACCCCTTTCAGGGATTGGTAATGGCGAAGTTCGCCACAAGCACGCTAAAAGTACAAAATGTTGCAGTACTCCGCGACATTAAAAATGATTATTCTGTAGGTCTTGCAAACGTCTTCGTGGAAAACTTCGTGCAAATGGGCGGGAAGATTGTTGCTGATGAAAGTTATAGCGAAGGAGACACGGACTTCAGCGCCCAGCTTACGGCGCTACGAGCAACAAAGCCCCAAGCCATTTTCGTCCCTGGTTATTATACGGAAGTGGGCCTGATCGCGCGGCAGGCGAAGAATCTTGGCCTAACCGTTCCCTTGCTCGGCGGCGATGGTTGGGATTCCCCCAAACTTTGGGAAATCGGCGGGGAGGCGTTGAACGGGTCTTATTACTCCAACCATTCCTCTATGGATGATCCCAATCCTGTCATTCAGGAATTTGTTACCGAGTACAAAGCGCGCTTTAACGAAGTGCCCGATGCCTTGGCTGCGCTGGGATTTGATTCGGCAAAAGTTTTGTTTGATGCCATTCGGCGGGCTAATTCCATGGAGCCGGCCAAGATTCGGGATGCCATTGCACAGACCAGGGATTTACCAGGAGTGACTGGGAGCATTACGCTGGATCAAGAACGCAATGCTATTAAACCCGCCGTGGTTTTGCGCGTGCAAAACGGAAAACTGGAATACGTTGAATCCGTCAGCCCGTAGACCGTTGTATCCGTGTGCTAGCTGAACGAATGATGCATAACTCGCCGCTTCCTTTCGGAGTTGATATATTTCCACGCAGGAGTCAATCCTGATGGATACCTTCCTGCAACAAATAATCAACGGCATTTCGCAAGGCAGCGCCTATGCGTTGATCGCCCTGGGATACACGATGGTTTATGGTGTCCTTCGGCTTATCAATTTCGCTCATGGCGATGTCTACATGTTCGGCGCATTCATGGGCTACTACATAGCCAACAGCCCGTGGATAAAGGCTTTGGGCGGCACTGGGTTCATCAGCGTCGTAGTGGTCATGACGGGCGCCATGGCCCTATCCGCCGGCTTGGGCATTCTCATCGAGCGATTTGCCTACCGGCCAGCCCGGGGAGGCTCGCGCTTTGCGATGACTTTTTGGCTGGGAATCGTCGGCTTGTGCTTTGGGCAATTGATGAGCGGCAAGCCTGGGTTTATAGTTCTCGGCGCCGCTGCGGGAATTCTTGCCGGGCTTGCCTGGGAAAAATTCGGCCTGCATCCGGTGACGCAGGCTCCTCGTTTGGGGCTGCTCATCATTGCCATCGGCGTTTCGTTGTTTCTGGAAAACGGCGGCCAATTGGCATTCGGAGCAGACCCGAAATTCTTCCCTCAAATCATTCCCAGCACCATGCTGGATTTCGGGCCGCTGCGCATTGACACGCAAAAGATGATCGTACTGATCGTTTCCATTGTGCTGATGGTCCTGCTGGAAGTGGTCGTCAAATACACGAAAATCGGCAAAGCGATGCGGGCGGTGTCTTACAATCTAGATGCCGCAAAGCTGATGGGCATCAACACGGACCGCGTCATCTCTTTCACGTTTGCGCTAGGCTCTGCGCTGGCTGCCGCTGGCGGCATATTGGTTTCGCTGATGTATCCCAAAATTGATCCGCTCATGGGCATCATGCCGGGACTGAAGGCATTTGTGGCGGCGGTCTTGGGTGGCATTGGCAACATCACCGGCGCCATGCTCGGCGGATTGATTGTCGGCATGGCGGAAGTCATGGCCGTCGGCTACGGACAGTCCACCTACCGCGACGCCATTGCGTTTATCATCCTGGTTTTGATTTTGCTTCTGAAGCCATCTGGAATCATGGGAAAAGGGATGGTTGAGAAGGTGTGAAAAAATCCGGCCTGAAGTGGGTCTATTGGCTTTCCGCGCTTGCTCTCCTGATAGTCCTTCAGGCTGTCTTGAGGGATTGGATAGGCGCTTATTATTATCAGATCCTGATTCTGGTCGGCATCAATATTATTCTTTCCGTCAGCCTCAATCTCATCAACGGATTCACGGGCCAGTTTTCTATCGGCCATGCCGGGTTCTACGCGGTGGGAGCCTACACTTCCGCTGCCGTCGTGGTTTACGGCGGTCCCGCCCTCCAGCCTCTCATTTCATTTTTGCCTGCGATGGGACAGAACGCGGTTGTATTGCTTTTGGGCCTGCTCGCGGCCAGCGTAGCGGCAGGAATAGCAGGCCTGCTGGTGGGTATACCGTCGTTGCGGCTGCGCGGGGATTATCTGGCGATTGTCACGCTGGGCTTCGGCGAGATCATTCGCGTCCTGATCCTAAACATCGATGCAATTGGCGGATCACGGGGCTTCACGGGCATTCCGCAGCTCAGCAATTTTTTCTGGGTGTATCTGGCAGTTTTGGTCACGGTGGCTACGGTTCACAATCTCGTTCATTCCAGTTACGGTCGCGCTTTCATCGCCATTCGTGATGACGAGATCGCTGCCGAAGCCATGGGTGTGGACACCACGCGCTTCAAGGTCTTGTCCTTTGTGATTAGCTCCATGTTTGCGGGAATCGCCGGAAGCCTGTTTGGGCATTTCACGATGTATCTCCACCCGAATTCCTTCTTATTCACGACATCCTTCTATTTGATCATCATGATCGTGGTCGGCGGATTGGGCAGCATCGAAGGGTCAATTCTAGGCGCTATTCTGATCACCGTTGTGCTGGAGGCGTTCCGGGAGTTCGGCGCATTGCGGCTGGTAAACTTTTCCATCTTGCTCGTATTGATCATGATCTATCGCCCGCAAGGGTTGCTGGGCGCTTGGACTCTGTCCAGGAAAAAATCGTAGAAAATAATCTGGTTGCGCGCATGGAAATTCTGGAAATAAAAAATTGCACAAAGCGTTTTGGCGGCCTCGTGGCGGTCAAGGGCTTGAGCCTGTCCTTGAACCAGGGCGACCTCTACGGCTTGATCGGACCCAACGGCGCGGGGAAGACCACCGTATTCAATCTGATTACCGGCGTGTACCGAGTGGATGAAGGAACCATCGAGCTGGAAGGAAGGAATCTCCGCGGACTGAAGCCCTCGGGCATTGCCAGTCTGGGAATGTCTCGCACGTTTCAGAATATCCGGCTCTTCCAAAGCATGACCGTGCTCGAAAACGTAAAGCTCGCCAGCCACTTGAGAAAGAAGCAAGGATTGATCGATGCCGTTTTGCGGACGAGCCGATTAAAGAAAGAAGAAGCGGAGATCGAAAACAGAACCCTGGAATTGCTCCGTGTTTTCGGCCTGGAGAAACGCGCTGATGAACTTGCCGGCAATCTCCCCTACGGCTCACAGCGCAGGCTGGAGATTGCCCGGGCGCTGGCCACTAATCCCAAAGTTCTTTTGCTGGACGAACCAGCCGCCGGCATGAACCCCCAGGAGTCGATGGAATTAATCGAGCGGATTCGGTGGATCCGCGATCACTTCCAGATCACCATCCTGCTGGTGGAACACAATATGAATGTCGTGATGGGCGTCTGCGAACGAATCCAGGTTATCGATTATGGCGAAACGATTGCGATCGGGAGTCCCAAGGAAATCCAGGACAATCCGAAAGTGATCGAGGCCTACCTCGGAGGTGCGTGATGCTGGAAATCAAAAACGTTTCCAGCCGCTACGGCGCCATCGAAGCGTTAAAAAAGATCAACCTCCAGGTCGGCCAGGGAGAAATCGTAACTCTCATCGGAGCCAACGGCGCGGGCAAGACCACCACCTTGCGCAGCATCACCGGACTGATTCCCATTGAATCGGGCGAAATATTGTTCGAAGGAAAGCGATTGAATGGTGTCCCTACTCATCGCATCGTCGCCATGGGAATTTCCATGGTGCCGGAGGGACGCGCCATTTTTGCCAATCTGACAGTTTTAGAGAATCTGGAAATGGGAGCCTATCTCGAAAAAAATAAAACGCGGATTGCCATGGAACTGGAACGGGTTTACAAAATGTTTCCGCGCTTGAAGGAACGCCGGAAACAGTTGGGCGGCACGCTCAGCGGCGGCGAGCAGCAAATGCTGGCCATCGGCCGCGCGTTAATGGCCGCCCCGCGCCTGCTGCTGCTGGATGAACCTTCCCTGGGGCTAGCGCCGCTCCTGGTGCACACCATATTTTCAGCCATCGATGAAATCAACAAGGAAGGGACTACGATCCTGCTCGTAGAGCAGAACGCCAACGCCGCCCTCAAACATGCTCACCGTGGCTACGTTCTGGAAACCGGGTCGGTCGTGATGGAAGGCCCGTCACGGCAGCTTGCCGCCGACCCGCGCGTCAAAGAAGCCTATCTGGGTGAGAGGTGAAATTCTGATGCTTCCCTGAACTGATTCGACTATTTCTAAGGCGTTTGGGTCGCACTGCATTTGCT
Organism: Acidobacteria bacterium RIFCSPLOWO2_12_FULL_54_10; assembly: GCA_001767075.1. Taxonomy (GTDB): domain Bacteria; phylum Acidobacteriota; class Terriglobia; order 2-12-FULL-54-10; family 2-12-FULL-54-10; genus 2-12-FULL-54-10. Next base: position 18,812 of record MEKX01000065.1, read on the forward strand.
GTTCTAATGGATTAAAAATGATCGAGGCGAGAGGATTTATTTCTCCGCAGAACTTGCCGTTTGGAACTACACTGGTTTTTATTATTTAAATAATTATTGATATAAAATTTCGAGGAAACTCCTGAGAACACTTCCTCGCGTATCGAATGGCTGGTTCCAGCATTGGTCAGCCTGGCATGTGTTTCCCCTCTCATCGTGTTTTGGAACCGCTTTAAGACTTTCTACTGGTTCGACGATGACTGGGACATGATCTCCGAGTTGCAATCGCTGGGGCTTGTGCGCTGGATGCAGCAGCCGTTTGGCGAAAACTTCGTGCCCCTGTTTAAGGCGCTTTGGGCTTGGGCGATTCCGCTGATCGACGGCAGCTACTTCGGAATGCTCTGCCTCTTATGGATCACGCACGTGGCAATCCTGCTCCTGTTCGCGGCGCTGCTGAGGCGCTTTGGGCTGTCTTGGCAAGCGCAAAGCCTCGCGGTGCTGACGCTGGGGATGCCGTGGTCGAACATCGAGGCGCTGGCATGGGCAACGCAATGGTCGTCCTTGCTCGCTACCTTTTTCCTGCTGCTCGCGTGGTTGTTGCTGCTGGCTGCGGAGTCGGGGAAACACTCGAAATGGCTCTCTGTGCTCGCCGCCATTTCCGCCCTGGCGAGCGCCGCCTGTTTTCCGCGAGGCGTGCTCACAGGCGCCCTGCTCGGGTTGTTTTTACTCCAGGCATTTCCGGAAGACCGGACCACCCGCCGCTGGCGTCTGTGGATGGCGGTAGTCCTGATCGGCGTTACGTGCATCGCGTTGCTTCCCTACCGCTGGTTGATTCACGACTACCCTAAATTTCAGGGATTCAATGCCGCCAGGCTGCTGGGAATGGCCGATTTTGCAATCCATTATTGGCTGCTGAATCCGCTGTATCACCTGCTGCCCATTCCCCAAAAGGCTGTGAATGCGGAAGCCATATTCATTGCCGGATCGTGCAAGGCGCTGGTGCTAGGAGCGGGGCTATATGTTTCCACCGCACGACAGAAAAGACTTCTATGGACGCTGTTGCTGCTGGATGCGGGGACGGCCGCGCTCTTGTCCATGGGGCGCTTCGACCTGGGTGTTGCCGCATCGGTCGTTACTCGTTACCAGTACGCTTCGCTGCTGTGCTTCGCGCCATTTTTCGCCATCGCTGTGATGAAGGGGCTGGAACTCCTCAGGCCGGTTGCGAGCAGAGCCGCGCTTGTGATCCTCTTTGTGGGCTGGGGCCTGCTGCTGGGCTATCCGTGGGCGCGCCACAGCGCTCGCTGGGCGCAATGGCGCGGGCAGAATGTGAAAGACGCGGTTGCTTCAACGCCATCCGATCAGCGATTTGGAAATCCCTGGACCACAGCCGGCCGTGCCAGAGAGCTGATTCAGATTTATCACCTGCACTGAGACCGCGCGAGCTGTGACTGCCAACCCAAGCTGCTTCCTGGATGCGGATTCTATAGGACGCAAGTTCTTGTGCCATGTATTTCGTGGAGTGCGCTGCACTCCGTCTCGTTCGCTCATTGCAGTTTCTTCAGAAAATAAGCTTCCATCCTAATTGCATCTGTCGCGGGTTGTTCGCGCTGGAGGAGCGTCCAAAGCTGGGAGTGAATGAGATGAAGACTCTCCGGAGGTAGCAACCTTATGGGTGAGAAACAATATCAGCCCTTTCAGCTCTCCTTCAACGCTTCGTTAAGAGTCGATTTCCAAGGATCGCGGGTCACGTCGGACGGCGGTCTGGTTCTGGTGCGGGAGCTGGACGAACGCTTGCGATTCGGTGAACTCATCGAACAGCACTTGACCGACTCTCGCCGTGGCAAGAACTCACAGTTGGCCTTGGCCGACTTGCTGCGGAAGTCTATCTACAGCCAACTGGCCGGCTACGAGGATGTGAATGACGCCGAGCGGCTGTCCCAGGACTCGACCTTCCGACTGATCAGTTCCGATAGGATTGGGGATCGAGGCGCGGCCCTGACATCGCGGTTGCAGACTTTCGAGACGGAAATTCTGACCGAGGAGGGGAATTTCGCGGGGCTGGCACCACTTCTAGTTCACACCATATTTTCAGCCATAGATGAAATCAACAAGGAAGGCACCACAATCCTTTTGGTGGAGCAGAACGCCAACGCCGCCCTCAAACACGCTCACCGTGGCTACGTTCTGGAAACCGGTTGTGTCGTGATGGAAGGCCCGTCACGGCAGCTCGCCGCCGACTCTCGCGTCAAAGAAGCTTATCTGGGCGAGAGGTGAAATTCTGATGCTTCCCTGAACTGATTCGACTATCTCTATGGCGTTAGGGTTGTGCTGTATTTGATGTTCTAATGGATTAAAAATGATCGAGGCGAGAGGATTTGAACCTCCGACCCCCTGGTCCCGAATCAGGGGACTTTAATCTATGTTATTGACCCGTTTAGCATTGTTCTCTCTCATTTGGTGTCTCTTTATACGGTATTCGGCAGCAATTGGACCCAAACTGGACTCACATTTATTCCAGCTTGTCCCCAAGCATAATAGGAAGATATATTATCCGGAATGACTGAAGGCGATTGCTAATCAACTGTCTTCTGTTGTTCATCGTCTATCCAGCAAGGGCTAACAGGAAGCGAACATAATGAGTCATACCAATACGATATCTGATCATTCATATTATATGAGTGATTAAATACTATTATATTCTAATATCGTTCATGGTTTAGTAGCCTACGATTAATAACGAGGTAACTATTGTTCCATGAAAAAAATCCTCGTCATCGAAGATGACAAAGACATTATCGAATTGGTTCGTTACAACCTGGAAAAAGAAGGTTTCCAAATATCCTCTGCTCAAGATGGCGTCCTAGGTCTCGCGCAAGCAAAAAAATCGCCCCCCGATCTTCTGATTCTGGACCTCATGCTACCGAATCTGCCGGGCCTGGAAATATGCCGTGAACTGCGGCGCGAACGAAATCAAAAGCGTATCCCGATCCTGATGCTCACTGCTCGTGGCGAAGAGTCAGACCGGGTTGTCGGTTTGGAAATGGGCGCAGACGATTATGTTACAAAGCCCTTCAGCCCACGGGAACTGGTTGCTCGCGTAAAAGCGCTCTTCCGCCGGGGTGATGATAAACCTGAGGAAAAGGAAACAGCGATAGAAATCAGGGGTCTGGTGATTGATCCGAAATCCTACCGGGTAAGTCTGCACGGGGAAATAATCACCATGAGCACTCTTGAATTTCGGCTGCTTTATTTTTTTGCTACTCACCCAGATCGGGTTTATGCCCGCGACCGCCTACTAGATTTAATATGGGGAACTGAGCGATTTGTAACCCCGCGCAGCGTGGATGTGTACATCCGGCGATTACGGGAGAAAATCGAAGCAGATCCGCAAAAGCCAGTTTTCCTGAAAACAGTGCGCGGGGCTGGATATCTATTTGAATCCCGTGAAAAGTAAATTCTTCGGAAAACTAGGTCTTTACCTCTTTGCGCTTTGGTTATTATTTGCCTGGGCTATGGGAATTACTTCCCGTAGCAACGGATGGCTCCTATGGCCAGCTTCCGCAATTCTTGTAATTCTCGTGGCGGTTCCCTTCCTGTATAAATTTCAAAAGTTGAATCAGCGCCTGCGGCTGATCCGCGATTTTTCACGCAGGATTCCTGAAGGAAATATTGAGCCGATATCAATCCATACGGATGAGGAAGATGATCTCATCGAGTCGATACAGGCTCTGAATGAGGTAGCTGCGTTGCATGTCCAGACGGTCCGACTGCTCACAGATGAGCGCAACCAGTTCGACGCGATTTTGCGCAGCATGGTGGAAGGGGTTGCCGTCATCGAGAAAGGGGAAAAGATCGCATTTTGCAATGAAGCTTTCTGCCGTGCGCTGGGTTTGATTGACATACCGCGTGCTGGCCGGTTATTGGTTGAGATCACGCGACAATCAGGGCTCCTGGAATTCGTGCAGCAAGTTCTGGCGAAAAACGAGAAGGTAACTGGGGAAATAGAGATCAGCACAAAGCCTTCGAGGACCTTCGTGGTTACCGGTGCATCCGTTCTGGCAGGGGCCTCTACTGCCGTGGTCTTGGTCTTGCACGACATCAGCGAAATCCGCAAGCTGGAACGAATGCGGCGTGATTTTGTGGCAAATGTTTCGCACGAATTCAAAACACCATTGACTGCAATTCAAGGTTTTGCGGAGACGTTACTTGGCGGAGCTTTGGAGGACAAGCAGAACAGTCAAAGGTTTGTGGAGATCATACGTGATCAAGCCATTCGCTTGAATCGGGTGACCAGTGATTTGTTAAAGCTGTCCATGATCGAAGCAGGCCGCCTGACGTTAGAATATCGCCCGGTGGATGTGACCCATTTGATTAATTCCTGCGAAGAAACGGTCAGGGGCAAGGCCGAGCAGAAGCAACTTGCAATTACCAAAGAGTATTCCGATTGTTTGCCGCTAATCCGTGGTGATTCTGCCCGATTGATGGAAGTGATTTTGAATTTTCTCGATAATGCGATCGCCTACACGCCACCTGGAGGAAATATCACAGTCGGTGCCAGGGCCGAGGGTTCGATGGTCAACATTTCGGTATCGGATACCGGCATTGGTATCCACAAAGCGGACCAGCAGCGGATTTTTGAGCGTTTCTATAGGGTGGATGATGCTCGCTCGCGAACTGTCGGAGGCACCGGCCTCGGTTTGTCCATCGCAAAGCATTTAATTGAATCCCATGGAGGCAGCGTTAGCGTCGAAAGTGAAATAGGCAAAGGCTCAACTTTTTCCATTTCCCTGCCAATTGCTGCTGAACAGCCAGAATAGTTTGCCTGCATTTACATATTCTTCCATTCGCAATTCTTCCTAACAGTCTGATCCTTTATCCAAAATAAACGGAAATTAGAGAACGAATTTTACCCAATATTTAGGTAATGCAGTTCTTCTCAAAAATAAAGCACTATAGCCTCGACATCGCTTCCGCTATACAAATGTCATCAAATATTAACAATTCGTTCATTATCCCTAAACACACTGGAATGCACACTTGATCTCTCGAATGATTCGAATGGATAAAATTTCCAGCGTTTTCTCATACACGAACGATCTGGAATTAATTCCAGGCAAGCTGCCAATTGCACAGTTCAGATTAGATCGTTCTGGAAGCAAATATTTTATGGAAGGGGAGTCATTTTGAAATGGCACAAGAGAGAAATTCTCTTCATAACGATAGATCCTCAGAGCGCAGTTTAGTAATTTCTATTACCTTTTGGCTTTTATTTGCGGTTTCCTTATCGCACGCACAAAGTCCATTGAGAATTGTGAACGCAGCCAGTATTCGGGCGGAGCAGCCGGTGGCAGCGGGGTCTTGGGTCTCTGCATTCAACGAAAACATCGGTTTCCCCAATGTTTCGACGATTGATAATGTCACCATTCCATTGCCAAAAACTCTAGGTGGCGTGACCGTATCCGTGGATGGCATTCCTGCGCCATTGAATTATGTTTCTTTCGCTCAAATTAATTTTCTAATTCCTTACGGGGTGGCTCCTGGGCTAAGGCCGATTGTAGTTAATACTTCGACGAATACCTATAGCGGTACCGTGCGAATCGTTTCCGGAGCGCCGGGCCTGTTCACGAAAGATACCAACACCCCTCCAAGAGGAGCCATTTTGAACCAGGATGGAAGCGAAAATTCATCTACCAGGCTGGCCATTAGAGGCCAAGCAATATCTATCTACGCCACCGGCTCGGGCTCGCTAGATCGATCCGTTGCCGATGGCGAAGCAACACCAAGAAGCCCGCTCATTAACACAATCTCAAAGCCACAAGTATTCATTGGTGGGGTTGAAGTTCCCGCTGAATCCGTTGAATTCAGCGGTCTAGCTCCAGACTGGGTCGGTTTGTGGCAGATCAACGTCAGAATTCCCGCCCTGTCATTTTTATCTGGCCGCCTCCCCGTTCAGGTGTTTATGAACGGCGTCGATTCCAATGAGGTAACCGTTTATGTCGCTCAGTAAAGCAGCATTGGTCGTGTTTTTTTCTGTTTGTATTGCCCATGCACAATCGATTGATGGAACAATCACTGGCGCAATCCTCGACAGCCAGACCGGTCGTCCGGTTCCAGGAGCAGGATTTACTGTGAATGGGCAAAAATCGGCCGAAAATGTGACGAAAGAAGATGGACGTTTTAGCGTAAAAACGCCGCCTGGCAGCTATACATTGCGCTTTACGGCGCAAAATTACTTCGATTTGGAATTGAATGAAATCGAAGTCAAATCGGGGGAAACGACCGATGCCGACGCTTTGATGTCAAGCCGGTCTGTAACCACCTCCATCGATGTGGTGGAAAGCGCTACGTCAGTGGGTGCGGTTCCGCAAGCCATGCTGATTGAACAGAAACTGGCGCCAGTGATCAGCGATAACATAAGCCGCCAGGAGTTATCTTCGGGAACTGCTTCCGATGCAGCGGGGGCTCTGGAAAAGGTTACCGGAGTCAGTGTGGTGGGCGATGGGTTCGTCTATGTGCGAGGCCTCGGTGAGCGATACAGTGCAGCGCAAATGAATGGCGCGATGATGGCCACCACGGAGCCGGAAAAACGGGTGGTGCCGCTCGATCTGTTTCCTGCCGCTTTGATAGAAAACATGCGCATTTTGAAGACTTACTCGCCCGATCTGCCCGCGGAATTTTCAGGTGGTCTAGTGCAGTTACAGACTATTGATTTTCCCGAAAAGCGTATTTTGAAAATCTCCACGAAGAGCGGCTTTAATACGAACACGACGTTTAACAATTTCCTCACCTACCCGGGCGGCGGTTTTGATTTTTTTGGATTCGATGACGGAACCAAGTCGATTCCTTCTTCGATCCCTACCGACAAACGATTGTTCCCAGGCCAGTTCTCCCAAGCAGAATTGCAATCCTTCGGCAAAGCATTTTCCAATAATTGGGAACCAACTGCTGTGAAATCTGCAAGACCTCAGTTTGATTGGTCAGCCGTAAGTGGTGGAACCTTTGGTCGCTTTGGTTTGATTGGCGCAGTGACCTTTGGCAATAAACCTCAGTTTAGAAGCGAAGTCCAGCGTTATTACAGACAGGGTGGAGATGGTCCAATCGCATTTTCGGAATACGAAGATTTCCGCGATTATACTGAACAGGCAAAGCTGGGCAGCGTTCTGAATGCAGCATTCCGTATTACTCCAAACCATCAACTGATTATGCGCAATACGCTCACACACGATACGGAGAAGTCGGCTCGTGAATTCAGCGGTTACGACGGTGGCGTGGATGGGGATATTTCTTCGCAGCGGCTGCGATGGATCGAGAGGATGGTTTACGCAACTTCTGCCGAGGGAAATCATTCCTTTCCTGCATTGAAAAACAGCCTGATTCACTGGCAGCTTACCTATTCCCGCTCCACTAGAAACGAACCGGACTTGCGGGAAGTGTTTCGCGGCAAATTGCCGGATGGCAGTTATATTTACACTGCGCTCGGATCCTCAGGGGTGAGGTTTTTCTCCGAATTGGCAGACCACATTTATGAGCCGCAAGTCGATTACACACTACCGTTCTACACGAATGGAATGTCCGGGATCTTTAAGACCGGGTTCCGCGCCACACTGCGCAACCGGGATTTCCAAGCCCGGCGATTCCGGTATATCCCGCAGCTCAGCAGTACGCTGGATTTGTTTTTGCCGAGCAACCAGCTATTCGCTCCAGATAATATTCGTCCAACTGGTTTCCAAATCGTGGAATTCACCCGTGGCACGGATAAGTATTCGGCGGAAATGGATATTTACGCGGGATACGGCATGCTCGATCTTGCCCTAGGACCGCGCTGGCGCTTCACTGGTGGCGTCCGAGTTGAAAAAGCAAGCCAGGAAGTGACGACGATTGACAATTTGGTCCCCAATTCCCGCCCGGTGATCGCCACTTTGGCTAATACGGATCCGGTACCCGTGATCAATGCTATTTATTCATTCACCGCAGATCAGAACCTGCGAGTTTCTTACAGCCGCACGGTTTCCCGGCCCGACTTCCGTGAGCTATCCCCGTTTGACTTTAATGATGTTCTGGGCGGATTTGTAACTCAAGGAAATGACAAACTGAAACGGGCCACTATCAATAATTTCGATCTGCGCTGGGAGCGGTTTTCTACTGGCAACCAGCTGATTGCAGCCAGCCTTTTTGCTAAAACTTTCACCAACCCCATCGAACAAACCATTCTGCCATCCAACGACCTGCGCCAGACATTCGTAAACGCGGCTGGAGCCCGCAATATTGGTATTGAGCTGGAGTTCAGACGCGCCTTGGGCTCATTTTCATCCAGACTTTATGATTGGTCCGTTTCTTCCAATTTCACCTTCGTAGATTCCAAGGTGGATATCAATGATGTTGATGCAACCCTGCTGACAACACAGTCTCGCGCTCTGCTAGGACAGTCACGCTATATCACGAATGCAAGCATAGAGTGGAACAAACCCAAATGGCGGAGCACAGCCAGGTTTTTCGCGAATTATGTCTCCCGGCGGTTAACTGATGTAGGCACATTTAGTCTCCCTGATATCTATCAGGAAGCAAATACCACCCTCGATTTCGCTTATGAATTGTCTTTGTCTGAAAGCGGCAAATGGGGATTGCGCTTCGAGGCGGAGAATCTCACCGACCATGAATTTCGCTGGACCATTGGCGACGCGGTCCAGCGCCAATATCGCACAGGCAGAAGTTTTCAGGTTGGAATGAACTATTCATTCTTTTAAATTTGCAAAAATTCGAGAGGAGTTCTTATGCGTGCAAAAGTATTTACAATTCTTATGGCGGCGTTCTTAATGGCAACAGCCACCTTTGCGCAAGATCCGGAACTTTATAGATCGATGAGCACTTCGGACGCGACAAAATCCCTGACCCTTTACGGTGGAGCTCAAAGCCGTGTATCCATGTGGATTTGGACGGATAAATACGTCTACCAACCTGGTCAGCCCATAACTCTACGCTGGACTGTAAAAACCAACAACGATCTTTACCCTTACGTAGTCATAGCATATCGGCAAAACAATCAGACTGGTGAAAAATTTTATTTACCGGGCGGAGGAGAAACTGTTGCCGACCTCAATGGCAATACGCTGGAACAAGGATTCCAGCCTAGCCAGATGACAGACGCAAACAAAGCTGCATTGGTCCCAACCCTTACAGCGCCTAGCGAACTAGGAATGCATACATTTGTTTTACAACTGCGCGATTATACGGGCACGCGAGTATTGAAAACGTCCTATATGAAAATCGGCGTTGTGAGTTCAGTCCAAACATTGCAAGGGGAAATTACAGCAGACCGGACACTTACCAACGATACACAATGGAACTTGACCGGCTTGGTCGCTGTGAAAAACAACGCAACCCTCACAATTGAACCAGGAACTTTTATCATAGGGCAGCCGGGTAGTCAGCCTCCTTCGGTATTATTAGTAACTCGAGCCGGTAAACTGGTTGCAAACGGCACAAAGTCACGACCGATCGTAATGACCAGTTCGCTTCCCTTTGGTCAGCGCAAGCGCGGCGACTGGGGCGGCTTGCTTATGCTGGGAAGAGCGCCCATAAACGTAGCTGCGAGTACGGGCGGCAATCAGAATCAGGCAGGTGAATTTTTCATCGAAGGATTGAATGCAACCCCTGATGGAGCCTATGGCGGAAGTGATCCCA
>MEKX01000066.1:0-97 GCA_001767075.1 Acidobacteria bacterium RIFCSPLOWO2_12_FULL_54_10
ATTTCCGCGTTGAAGTGGCCGGAGTTGCAAACGACCGCGCCGTTTTTCATTTTGGTGAAATGCTCGCTGCGGATGACGTTTTTATTGCCCGTGACAG
>MEKX01000066.1:265-407 GCA_001767075.1 Acidobacteria bacterium RIFCSPLOWO2_12_FULL_54_10
CCACGACGTGAGAACCAGCGAGGAGAATGTTGGTGGCGCGGATGATGCCGTCCAGGGTGGACTGGCCGGTGCCGTAGCGGTTGTCGAACATGTGCTTGGTGTCGGCGTCGTTGACGGCGATGATGGGATATTTGAGGACGCC
>MEKX01000066.1:651-2273 GCA_001767075.1 Acidobacteria bacterium RIFCSPLOWO2_12_FULL_54_10
TCATCCTGGGTGCTCAGAGGATTGGAGGCGCATAAAACGACCTGCGCGCCGCCTTGCTTCAGGGTGATGGCCAGGTTGGCGGTCTCGGTGGTGACGTGCAGGCAGGCGGAGATGCGGATGCCTTTGAGCGGCTGCTGCTTGATGAACCGCTGGCGGATGGTGGCAAGCGTGGGCATGAAGTTGTTGGCCCACTCGATGCGGAGCTTGCCGACAGGGGCGAGCGAAATATCTTTTACGTCATGAGCGATTTTTGGTGCTGGTGCGGAGGACTTGGCCACGGGTGAATCCTTTCTATGATGAATTCGATTTATTAAAGAAGCTGCATCCCGTCCGAGGCGCTTGGAAAATCTCTGACGGTTTCTGTCGCCCCTGCCGGGGCTTACAATATGCCTGAATCAGTTCCCACGGCTTACGCCGTGGGCTAAAATCTAACGCCCCTCCGGGGCTGCCGAACAGAATACACAATTCGGATTACCGATCTTAAAAAACCTCCTCGAATGAATTCATCCGAGGAGGTTGTGATTGAAGCAAGAAATGACGATCAAGCAGGCGTGGGGACTTTGACGGCCATAGCGGGTTTCAGCCCGGCAGCCTGGCGAATCTCCTCAGCCTTGTTGGTCCATTCCCAGGTAAATTCCGGCTCGGTGCGTCCGAAATGGCCGTAGGCGGCTGTCTTCTCGTAGATCGGACGGCGCAGACGGAGGTATTCGATGATGCCGCGCGGAGTGAGCGGGAAAACTTCGCGGATCAATTCGACGAGTCGGTCTTCATCGACCACGCCAGTGCCGAAGGTGTCGACCATGATGGAGACCGGCTCGGCAACGCCGATGGCGTAAGCGAGCTGAATTTCGCAGCGGTCGGCGACGCCGGCGGCGACCAAATTCTTGGCGACATGACGCGCCATGTAGCACGCGGAGCGGTCGACCTTGGAGGGGTCCTTGCCGGAAAAAGCGCCGCCGCCATGATGGCCCAGGCCGCCATAGGTGTCGACGATGATCTTGCGCCCGGTGAGGCCGCTGTCGCCCATGGGTCCGCCAGTGACGAAGCGGCCGGTGGGGTTCACGTGTATCTGGGTGCCGAGGTGGATCATGCTGGCGGGGATGATGGGCCGGATGACCTCTTCAATGATGGCTTCCTTGAGGACGCGATACTCGACGGAGTCGCTGTGCTGCGAAGAGACCACGATGGTGTCCACCTGGATGGGCTTGCCATTCTGATACTGGATGGAGACCTGAGACTTGCCGTCCGGGCGGAGGAAGTCGAGCTTGCGCTGACGGCGGACTTCAGAAAGGCGGCGGGCCAGTTTGTGAGCGAGCATGATGGGCATGGGCATCAACTCTGCGGTCTCATTGGTGGCATAGCCGAACATCATGCCTTGATCGCCCGCGCCGCCTGGGTCAACGCCCATGGCGATGTCCGGGGACTGCTCGTGGATGGCCGTGAGCACGCCGCAGGTGTGGCAATCGAAGCCATACTTGGCGCGGTCATAGCCGATGCGCTCAATCGTCTTGCGGGCGATGGTGGTGTAATCGACGGAGCCTTTGAAGGTGATCTCGCCGGTGATGAAGACAAGGCCGGTGGTGCAGACGGTTTCACAGGCCACGCGGGCCGTGGGGTCCTGA
>MEKX01000066.1:2338-4289 GCA_001767075.1 Acidobacteria bacterium RIFCSPLOWO2_12_FULL_54_10
GACAGATTCCGAGGTAAGAAGATACGTTCGCGAACTACGAGCCACGGGCTAAACCCTCCTGTTGTTAATAATTTGGGTCGGGAACAAATCCGGCTGGCCCAATTGCGCTTGATGTTCCACAGTATCAGAGAAGGTTGGAGGGTGTCAAAAACTTTCTGATTGCGCAAAAGGTGAGTTTTCGCGTTGCGTCGAGGAGCGCGGCGAAGTCCGGCTGGTCGTCGATTTCCTTGACGTATTCGACGTGGCGCAGGATATCGTTTTTATCCACGAGAAAGACGGCGCGGCCAAGCAACTGGGATTCCTTGGTGAGGACACCGTAAGCTAGGTCTAACCGATCTTTGCAGATATGGGGTTGGACTGCGTAACCAGGACATTGTCCAATTCGTGCTGAAATTGGTGGTACTGCCCCATCATAGCGTCATCCGCCGGAACCTGTTTCGACTTGCAGACAAAACTGGACCGCCCGTCGCGCTCCACGAGCAAGGCGATTTGGCCATCGATGAGCATTCCGGCGGAGCTGAACTGCCGCCAGCGGTTGTCCTTGGCCCACTCGAGCAAAGCTACGAAGTTGTACTTTTCAGCCGCAAGATGGCGAGGGTAAGCAGGCAGGGAACGGAGCGAGAATCCGGCGTCCACTAGATTTTCAAGAAGTTCTGTCAATGTTTTTTCTGCCAAATATAAATGATAGCGTACCGAAACGGTCCAGCGTGTTAGATGCACGAGGAGGCGCGGAGGTTACATTTTATAGCGGCCCATGTCTTCGTCGTTGAGGTTCTCCAGCCATTTGCGAAGCTCTTCACTGGCTACCTTTTCAGAGGAAACGGAGGCGAACTTAGAGGACTTCAAGACCTGTTCTTCGACATAAATGGGGCAATCGAGGCGCAATGCCAGGGCTAGCGCGTCGCTGGGGCGGGAGTCGATGCTAATGAGCTGGCCGTCCTGCTCAATCCAGATGAGGGCGTAGAAGGTGTCGTCTTTCAAGTCGCTGACCACAACCTTGTGAACGCTGGTGTGCAAACCGAGCAAGAGGTTCTTGATGAGGTCATGAGTCATGGGGCGCGGAGTGCTTACCTTCTCGATTTCCAGGGCGATGGCGTTGGCTTCATAAACGCCGACCCAGATGGGGAGGACCGCATTGCTGGTCACATCTTTGAGAATGACGATGGGCATGTTCGTCACCGGGTCCATCATCAATCCGCGAATTTTCACTTCGACTTCCATGATGCGCACCTCCTGTGAACATTGCCGCCAAACATCGCGGGACTCTGCGATTATCATCACACGTTCCAGAACGAGATGCCAACAAAAATATGATGCCGGTGTCTAGAAAATAATACGGAAGGGGGAATCGTGCACGGGGGGAATCTCAGGGCTGTTTGCAGAAAACAGAGGACCCTCGATGGCTTCTCCAACGAGGCTGTTGGGGCCAGCCTTGGTAATGCGGACATTCCAGTAAGAGCCGGGTTGGGGAACCGAAGTGGAAGAAGGAATCGAAGAGAAATTGACGATGATATTTTGCGACGTGCGGCCCTTCCACTGCCCTTCGCGCCCGCCCGGGCCTTCCACGAGCAATTCTTCGGTGGACGCCACCAGATGCGTGAAACGCTGGATCTGAATCTGCTGTTGGCGTTCCATGAGGATGCGCAGGCGCAGGGTTTTGACATCGCCGGGAACCACGCCGTCGAAATGCAAGGAAGGCGTGTTGGGGCGCGGCGAATACTCGAAGGAAAACACGAGGTCATAGCCGACTTGGTCGAGCAGCGAAATCGACTGCTCGAAGTCGGCATCGGTTTCTCCGGGAAAGCCGACGATGATGTCGGTGGAAATGCTGATGGGGCGATTAGCCTGGCGCAGCAGGGCGATGCGCTCCAAGTATTGCTCACGAGTGTACTCGCGGGCCATGCGGCGCAGCACGTTGTTGGAGCCGGACTGCACGGGAAGATGCACGTGG
>MEKX01000066.1:4379-4715 GCA_001767075.1 Acidobacteria bacterium RIFCSPLOWO2_12_FULL_54_10
CCGGGAATGTCGGCAACTTGCAAGAGCAGTTCGGCGAAAGAAAGGCGCGCCGGAGCGGGATCGCGATAGGAATTGACGGTCTGGCCGAGAAGCTGAATCTCAGAATAACCGGAGTCGGCGAGGCGGCGGGCTTCATCAAGAATGTTCTGGCTGGCGCGGCTGCGCTCCGGGCCTCGCGTGAATGGAACGACGCAGTAGGAGCAATGCTTGTCGCAGCCCTCGATGATGGTGATGTAGGCGCGATAAGGACTAGCGCGCTGCGTGAACTCGGTCTCGAAGGTCTCGTCGGTGTCCAGGCTGAGGCCGGTGACGCGGCGCTCGCCGCTCTCGATGCGG
>MEKX01000066.1:4802-7420 GCA_001767075.1 Acidobacteria bacterium RIFCSPLOWO2_12_FULL_54_10
TGCTGCGCGACGCAGCCGAGCACGCCGAAAAGCTTGCCGCCGGTGCGAATTTTTGCCGGAAAATTCCTGAGACGGTCAAAGACCTTTTGCTCAGCCTTATCGCGGATGCTGCACGTGTTGTAGAGGACGAGGTCGGCTTGCTCGGGCGTTTCAACCTGGCGGTAACCGGATTCGAGCAGCGTGCCCATGACTTTCTCGGAGTCATGGACGTTCATCTGGCAGCCGAACGTCTCGATGTAAAAGGTCTTGGGCATGGGTCCGCCTAGGGGACGATAGGGGAAATTATAGCATTGAAAATGGGCGGGGGAAGGCGGAGCGGCTTTGAAATTGATTCAACACATCAGCGTTTGGTGGCCGCTCCATTACTGTCGCGGCTCTGATTAAAAGCCCACGGCACAAAAGCGTGCCGTGGCTACCAAACCTGCCCGCTTGCTTGCCCGCGCGACTCTGATTGGTTCGCCTACCACTAAATCTCGGTCTACACTATCGCGAGAATTACTCTAAAACTCCAAACGCAAGGCGAACTGAATTTGGCGCGCGGAGGTGGCGGCCATGGTGATGGTGCCGAACTGCGGTGTGTTTACAAAGCGCTCCGGCGTATCGTAGTTGGTGTGATTAAAGGCGTTGAATATCTCAGCGCGGAATCCCAACTTCATTTCTTCTTGCAGTGAAAACTTTCTTTCCAATGCGATATCCGCCTTGTTCAAGGCAGGTCCGCGCATGGTATTGCGCCCGGCAGTGCCGAAACGGAAGGCAGCGGGAGTGCGGAAATCCGCTGTGTTGAACCACCGATCCGGACTGCGCTGGTCGCCGGGGAGTTCAGAGGATTCCCCTGCAACGACATCGGCCCGCACCGGATTGACGTTCAGAAGGGAGCCTGCATTGGCGGTGTCTCCGGCCACCCCCACGGTGTAGGGGAAGCCGCTCTGCAATTGATAGATAAGGCTGAATTGCCAGTCGGAGATTAACATGTTCGCAAAACCAGCCAGACCCTTACGGGACTGGCCATTCGTCGTGAAAGGAACTCTGTAGATCAGACTGGTAACCCAGCGGTGCGTAATGTCACATCCCGCCAGCCCCCATTCGCTTTTTAAGTCGTAACTGTTCTGCGGAACCTCAGATTCCATAGCCGGAGAACGGAAGGCCGGCGCATCGGTAAGGTTCTTTGAGAAGTTATAGCTCGACAGGAGGCTCAATCCATCTGAAAATTTCCGCTTCATCATAATCCAGCCGGAGTTATAGGACGAACTGGCCGAATTTTCCAGCAGATTGATCGCGCTGACTGGGGAGTTCAAGCTGAACACACTAACCTCGGCCGGTATGTCATCGGTTGGCAAGACGCTTCCAGTGAGGAACGGAATCGTCTGGAAGGGTCGCCGCGGCTGGACACCACCTGGGCCGGGTTGCGCGTTATTGGCAAGGCGAGACCGATCCAGTTTCTTAGCCCAAGCTCCCAGATAACCTACCTGAATCATCGTGGTCTCGGTCAGTTGTTTCTCAATGGTCAGGCTGGCCTGCTGGACGTAGGGCGTCCGGGCATGCGGGTCGAGAGCTGTGAAGCCTGTGCGCGTCCGGCCAAGAACGGGGGGATTGAATCCCAGCCGGGGGATAGAAGGCGTGAAATTATCGCTCTGCGCACCTTCGTGAAACACGATGGGCACGTTGTGGACCTGGTTGCACCAGAGATTCATGTCGGGGTAGGAATAAAACATGCCGTAACCAGCGCGGAAAACATAGTTGCCGGCTCCTGGAGAGTAGGCGATCCCGATGCGGGGAGCAAAGTTGTTCTTATCCGCGAATGCTAGACCATCTGGAAATCCGTTCTGGCCGCTTAAATAGGCCATAGGGACACCATTTTCCCAGGTGAGGTTCGTCAGGGTTTTCACGACGTCCGTCAGGGCGGTGCGCTGCTCGTAACGCAGGCCTAAATTAACAGTCAGGTTGGAATTAATCCGCCAATCATCCTGCACGAAAAGGTTGAGGAAAGTCTGGCGAAGATGCATCGATGGGTAGCCGGCCTGCCGCTGCGCGATGACCGGCAAGCCGAGCAAGAAGCTGGCCAGGGCATTGCCCGTACTGTCGTTGGTTGCGGTGCGTGTAGTGAAACCGGGAGAAAACTGGAAGTAACCACGGTTTTGGAAAAAGCCCAGCATGTTCCAGCGGAAGCGGTTCACGTCGCCGCCGAATTTCAGGGAGTGATTGTCGCGCGCCCAAGTGAGCATTGCGCCTTCCTGAAACATCGTATTGAAATAGTAGCAAGGCGTGCAAAGCAGCGAATCGCCGATGGGATCATATCCCTGCACATTAAATTGCGGCAAGCCGTAAGCTTCCGGCCCGCCATAGCCCACGCCCGGAATCCCCAGCACACTGATCCAGTCGGTGCCATACGCCTTTTCGCCGTAGCGATGGAGCCTCATGCGCGTCAGTCCAAAGCGATATTCGCCGATCAAAGAAGGCGAGTAGGGTTGGATTGCCGTGAGCGTCAGGTTTTGCACGCGGTTGTCGTGGAAGGCCCCGAATCCGGGAAGATTTTGGGGCGTATAACCACGCTCGTCGCTAATGCTATAGCGGCCGAACAGAGAGGTGCCGCCCGCCAAAATGTGGTCCAGACGCAGATT
>MEKX01000067.1 GCA_001767075.1 Acidobacteria bacterium RIFCSPLOWO2_12_FULL_54_10
TTGCGGGGGCAGTAAATGTCACGTCGCTCCATGTTATTGCGAATCATTATACGAAATATTCTTATTCAGCCCTGGCGGTCCGCGGCTGCGTTAGCCGCATTAACGGTGGGAGCAATTCTCGCAAGCTCTTTCCTTTCCCTCTACTTTGATTTGCCACGAAAAATGACGGCTGAATTCAAATCGCTTGGGCCCAACTTGGTGGTATCGCCGCCGGGAGAAGCGCAAACAATGGATCAGGACATATCAAACCGATTGAATGAATTGCATCCTGACCTTGCGCAGATTCCCTGGCTATATGCGGTGGGCAGCTCGAATCATGAAAGCTTAGTCATTGCAGGAACGCATATTGAACCGTTGCTGGCGCTAAATCCATCGTGGCGCATTGATGCAAACAGCGATGGAGAATCCGCAGGCTTGTCTCAAAAAGCTGGTTCGGTTTGGTTTCTGGCTGGCGAAAAGGTCGCACAGCGCTTTGGCTGGAAACCAGGACAAACTGTGGCAGTTAATTACGGAGACAAGCAGTTATCTTTTCCGTTGACGGGCATTCTTTCGACAGGCGAGAGCGCGGATTCCCAAGTATTGCTTCCGTTAAATCTTTTGCAGGACATGGCTCAGCAACAAAACCGCATGAGCCTGATACAGCTTGCAATTCCTGGCTCCTCGCAAGAGGTTGAACAGACAAGACAGCTTCTAGCTAAATCAATATCGGGCGCTGAAATCCGCCCAATCCGCGAAATAGTGGAATCCGAGGGACGGGTTGTAATGAAGGTAAAAGGCTTGATGTTTGGGCTGACTGCAATTGTTTTGGGGATTGTAGTTTTGAGCGTCATGACAACCATCAGTCGAACGGTATTCGAGCGCCGCCATGATATTGGCGTCATGAAAGCTATAGGGGGAAGCGATGCCGCGGTATCGCGCATATTTATCGCCCAATCCACACTTCTGGGCGTGATGGCTTCCATTCTCGGTTATCTCGCGGGATTCGGGTTGGCGCAATGGGCAGCGCTTCGCATTTTCCAATCGACGCTGATGTGGCGATGGGATGTATTTCCAGTGGTTCTTGCGATCACCCTGGTAATGTCGCTGGCTGCAACGGCGCTTCCTGTTCATCGGATTCGCATGCTGAGTCCTGCTGTTGTTCTAAAAGGTGATTGAGATGCCGGCACAAATGCAGATGCAAGACGTCGAAGATAAAACGTTTGTTCCAATGGACCCTGAGCAACCGATGATCTCAATAGAAAACGTGCGGAAGCAGTATAACGGCTCTGTGGTGGCGCTGGATGGCGTGAATCTGGCAGTTAAGCCCGGTGAGTGGGTGGCGATTATGGGGCCATCCGGATCAGGGAAATCGACGTTGCTGAATATCGTGGGGTGCCTTGATCTGCCGACCTCTGGCCGGGTAGTCATCGCAGGCACGGATACCAGCAGCCTAACTGGGCGTGAGCTGACCCGTTTTCGCGCTGAGACTGCCGGATTCATCTTCCAGCAATTTCATTTGATCCCCTATCTAACAGCGCTGGAAAACGTCATGATGGCGCAATACTTCCACAGCATGACCGACGAGCAGGAAGCCCGCAAAGCGCTCGATTTGGTGGGACTCAAAGACCGCAGCCATCATTTGCCATCACAACTATCCGGAGGCGAGCAACAACGCGTATCCATTGCACGCGCCCTCATTAACCAGCCTCGCATTCTGCTGGCCGATGAACCTACAGGAAATCTCGATGCGGAAAACGAAAGGATCGTGATGAGCTTGCTGCGGGAGCTGCACATGCAAGGAAACACGATTCTTATGGTCACGCACGATCCTATCATAGGAGAGATGGCTGACCGAAAGATCGTCCTGGAGCACGGGCGCATCATTCACGCCCAGCACTATACTTTCGAAGAAGAGATTTTGTTTGATGAAGTATTAGAGCAGCTTTGGGTTTTCGAGGAAAGGGCGGAACACGCGACGCAAGACCAACTGCAATTTGAAGGCGGAGGCAATCTTAAACTACTGCCGGTCATGCAGGATATAGGCTTGTTGCATCGCAATGGAAAACAACTCGCTATGACGCTCGTGGGGCGAGAAAGGGCCGCCAGCCATGTCCGGCGGCACCGTCTCGCAGAATGTCTTTTCGCGGAAACAATTCATGTCAAGAATGATCGCGGGCTTAAGTCCAATGCGTGCACGTTCGACCAATTACTCAGTTCGGAAATGACAGAAAAAATCTGCACATTTCTCAATCATCCATCACAATGTCCGCACGGAAACCTCATCCCGCCCGGTCCTTGCTGCTCCTACGCAAATACTTAGCGCAAACTCGGATCGTCGAAACAGCCATCGTTATTGGGGACCTTCGACTTCAATCATATAGCCGTCCGGGTCCTTGACCATAAAGCTCCAACCGTAAGACTGCTCTTTGGGAGGATTGGCAATCGCCACGCCTGCAGCTTTTAGCTTGTCATATAGGGCCTGTACAGACGGAGGCTCGATCCCAATGACGATGGCTGGAGTTACCGGCACAGGGCCTTGGCCTTGCCACTTGCCAAACCAGAGCGCGCCGCCCTCAAACTCTACTACCTGACCGGGTCGCTCCTCGGTCAATTTCATGCCCATTTTGTCGCGATAAAAAAGCTTCGTCTTTTCGACATCAGACACTCGGATATGGATGTGCCGGACTTTCATTCCGCCGGCGCCTTGTTGCGCCTGGGAAATAACAATTGAAGCCGGAAACAGCAGTCCGGCGATGAGCAACAACCGCGTTAACATACGATACACCTCGTCATCTGGAATTTGACTTACGGTACTTAAATGCTAAAAGGGGCAGATTGACTCGTGTGAATCTACCGCCTAAGCTCGCACCCTTCGCCTGCCTGCCAGCATACGGAAGCTCAATTTATCTGTCAATGCAAAGTCTATTGAAGATCGGTGATTTTCTCAAGAATGCTAGGCTTTTCTTCTTCGATAGCTATTAGAGAATGACAAGTATTGCAGTCTTGAGTGAGGAAAGTATTGTTCTTGCCGACATGGCTGCCATCATGACATCGGAAGCATCCGGGAAAATCTTGATGGCTCAGGTTGTTGGGATAAGTACCCCAGCCGACTCTTCGTTCCGGAAATACGTTCCTGCGGTAAATATCCTGCGCAACGCTTGTGGCTAGCTCGACTGCGTCACGCTGCGTTTCCCAAACTTGCGGATAAGTTGTTTGATAATAGGTGGTCAATGATTTCACGATGGCATCAGCGCCTTCGCCCTGAGTTGCGTATGGTTGCATGAGAAATTCTTTGGCCTTCATTTTCACGAAAGGCAAAGACGGCGCGATTTGCCCAGAAGACAAACCATTGTCCAATGCCTCTGCCGGTGATTCAAAAGCATGTGCCGGACGGTTATGGCAATCGATGCAGTCCATCTTGCGCAACTGTCCCTTGGAAAAATCTCCATCCCAGTCCGGGGTTGCGTACTCTCGAACCTCGCCACCAGCTGTGCGATACCGCACCCAAGGGATGGTTTGCCGGTGGTCATCTGTTGCGAGGTAAGTAATGTCATCGGCCAAATCTAAATGCGTGCTGTGCACTCCTCTCGAACGGCCGTTGCCGCCCCCGACATGCATCTGCAGAATCGTCCAGGTGAGGGTGTTTGCTTCGTCTTCCTGATACTTTTTTTTGACCTTGATGACGGAACCGACATAATGAGACGGCTCGTGGCACTGCTGGCAGGTTTCATTGGATGGATGAAGATTTGCTAACTTGGTTTGAAGTGGCAGCGCATAGTTTCCTGAGGCAGTGGCAAACACTTTGCCAATGCCTGCCATTTTGTGTTGGAGATAGGTGGAAGTTTTAGATCCTATGTGGCACCGGATGCAATCCACATTGGCATGAGGCGATGAAGGATATGCCGCAAACTCCGGTTGCATGACCGTGTGACAAGCCTCGCCGCAAAAAGAGGCTGAATCCATGTACTGGATGCCCTGATAAGTTGCAAAAATAAAAATAAATGCATTTAACATTGTCGCTAGCGCCAATAAACCTAATATCTTGCGCAGCTTCGGCACATTCAGATCAATCAGAGGATATTCGGAAGGTAACTTGCTTTCCTCAGTGGTTCGGCGGCGTTTCAACCAAATGCCGACGGGAATCAATATCAATCCGAAAACGAAAATGCCCGGCAATATAAGCGTGGTAAGGATCGTTATATACGGATTCGCTTGATAGCCATATTCACCGGTAAGAAGGGATACGGCGATAGCAAAAAATGTGCTTGTCGTGAGCACAACGCCGATCAGGCTAATCGTGTTGCTGGCGAAAACCACGAAAGGCTTGATAATCCTGAATAGCCTATCCCAGAAGGCTTCATTGCCCATGAATGCAATTATATGCCGGACCTATCGCGAGAAGAATCAGCAAACATAAAAATATCGGCATAGTCCATTCATGCATCCGAGGCTGGAATCCGTAATTGACATTAATTCTATGATGCCGATAAGCTGTTTTGATCTATGGTCGACATTCATTGCCACATATTGCCGCAATTGGACGACGGAGCTAAGGATTTAGTTACTTCACAACAAATGGCGGCAATGGCTCAGTCCGATGGGATTACCCACATCGTAGCGACGCCGCATTCCAATTACCAGTACAAGTTCGACGCGGGTGTCAACGCTCAAAAGCGTGATGAACTGCAACAAACGATAGGCGGCTCGCCTGCCATTTTACTCGGTTGCGACTTCCATTTAAGCTTTGAAAATTTAGAGGACATTCGGGTCAACCCTGAGCGTTATACGCTGAATGGAAAACAGTACCTGTTGGTGGAATTCGCAGACATCAGCATCCCGCCGCATATGGACCAAATATTTTTCGACCTGCTCGGCCGGCGGCTTAACCCTATCATTACTCATCCGGAGCGCAATCCAATCCTTTCGCGTCAGCCAGAGCAAATTCGCAAATGGGTGGATCAGGGATGTTTTGTTCAAGTAACGGCAGCTTCATTTTTAGGGCGTTTCGGCAAGCAGGCGGAACAGTTAAGCCATATTCTGGTAAAGCACGGCTTGGTACATTTCATAGCCACCGATGCCCATAACACCATCTCTCGTCCACCGGTGCTTTCTGAAGCGAGGGAAGCTCTAAAAACCCTATATGGAGAGAAACTAGCTGACGCTCTCACAGAACTCAACCCGCGTGCAGCAATTGAAGGCAGACAGCTCCCTTGGCAACCGCCCACGTTGCCCATAAAAGCCAAGCGCTGGTTTTCATTTGGCCGCTAAGCGTGCGATTTTGTTGATGTTGATCTTTTAGCCTATATTAGCTATATTTAGGTTGTTTACTCCCCCCAAACCAGGCAGTCTTGCGGTCCCCTGCGGGCTGAAATCTAAATGAGTGCATCGAAACCTACTGACGGTATCCTTCCCAGGCAACAGGCTAACCTGCTCTCCGAACTCATCATCGCGGAAGGGTCACGGTTTCAGGGCGTGGTTTGTGCGAATCGGCTACAAGGCAAGAGCGACCTGTTGCGGCAAATCCGCGATCGACTTTTTGATGCAGCGGAAGGGCCGATCCCCATCCTTCATTCCTTTAATAATCACCGCACCAATGCGATTGATGCACGATATTTCCTAGCTTCTTTCTGCAATCAAGTTCGCGCGTTTCTCCTGCGGAGAGAGGAATTGCTGGATGAGCAATCTTTGGATCTTGAGCATGAAATAGATCGCCCAGGCATGCCGCTTTCCTTATCAGAACTTGTACAAACATTTTTGGCTTTACCTGAAGATGCAATGCTCGAATTCGCCGCCTCAGTTCCTTCGCAGTTCGCCAGTAAGGAAAAAAGGCCAATCTGCCTGTTGTTCGATGATACGGAAACGCTAAATATTAATTCTCCATTCTTGACCGCTCTGAAGCCTGCAATTCATCCATGGATACTGACAGGAAGACTTTCAGCAATGAAGAAAGTGGCTGCCCATTGTTCTTGGTCAATCATTCCATTAGAGAGTTTTTCCGCGCAGGAAGCGCTGCTCCTTGCTGAAATTAGATGCAGATTTCATGGCCTGAAGTATGAGCCGCAGCCATGGAAGGAGTGGATAGCAATTGCCGGCGCTTCACTCTGGCCCATCCAACAGCTAATCAGCGCAGCGGCAGTCCGGGGGCAGACGATCGATTCCACGAAGCAATTGGGCAACATTTACATCACTGAACTTTCAGGTGGAACTCTAGGGAACTTCTTTGCAGATCGGTGGCAGAGGGCCGTGCCTGACCGCAGGCAAAGGTTGAAGGCTTCGCATTATATGGCCAACCTGAGTTCCAGAGGCGATGTTGCGCCGGATTCTACAATCGTTGGTGAAAGCATCTGGGATGGCTTGATTGCAGAAGAGTGGGCAACGGAAGCTGCCGTACGTTTACAATTTGATTTGAGTCTTCTGGAACGGGATTGGCTGCTATTTTCCCTGGCATCGGATTCAACGAGTGTTTCAAAAGAAAGAGCCCGTGCTCGCGCATTACAAGCATTTTTATATCGTGTTTTGCTCTGGCAGCGTCGTCTCGATCAACAGCCTTTAGCTATGATCCGAGAGCGCATTTCTGAGTTAGTTTTCCAGGGCTGGCCTAAATCGACAGAAACAATTGACAGCAAGATTCATTTTCCGCGTATCAGTTCAATCGCCATGGAAAGCGCTGGCAATGCAGACTTGTTTTGGTGTTATGGATTTAAGACTCAAGAATCGGGAGACGGAGAAATCCCGATCGTAATGCTGATTGCCTTGTGCCTGGAGACTCCATCCGCCGAAATAGTGAGAATTTGGCACCGGCAGTTGCTTCAGGAATCACATAGCTTGGCATTAGATTCATCCTGTCCATCAGAATTGTGGACGATTGTACCGAATTCTTCATTGCCTGCATCGGAAAGCTTCGAACGACGATTTAGCTGGGACGAATTTGCGCTTTTCCTTGAATCGGGAAAACTTCCCAAGCAGGTATTATTCCCACCTTTTAATTAAAAGTAGAAGATTCGCAGCAGGAGAATTTCAGTTTGCATGATATTGGAGGTTGAAATAAGCATACATCCCAATACACAATCTATTGCTTTTCTCCGATTAACCGATATGATCTTATGTTATTGATGTATAAAGCGATACATGATCTATAATATATCGGCGCTAGTAGTTAGCCAGCAAGGGTTATGTTATATTCGTTTATCAATTAATCGGTTATTCATGCATCACAGGAAGCAAAATATTGGCAGCTACGAGGATAAATAACTTTGAAGCCGGATTCAACCTCTCAGAGTAACCCGTTTCGAAATAGGGTAGCTAGTGTTGAGAAGCGTGATTGGGAGCTCTGGTCATTAGCTGTGGTGTTAGTTTGCGCACTGGCCATCGGATTGTTCCTGATTCTACTGCCATCAGTTTTTATGGGCCAGGACAAAATCTATGTCCAAGCTGAATTATCGCCTCAACTACTGTTGGGCTTGCTTGTTCTGGTCATGTTTTCTCTTGTCTATTTGATTCATAAGCAGTTTCAAGTTAGAAATCTTCGTTTGCAATCGATTCAAGATGCATGGAATTTCGAGCTAGGCCGTGTTCAAATGTTGATTGACCCGCTTACACAGGTATTCAATCGAGCAGCCTTGGAGGAGATATTTAGCAAAGAGATTAATCGAGCTAAACGTAATCAATCTTCACTCTTTTTTTTATACATCGATGTGGATGATTTCAAGCACGTCAACACAAAATATGGCCATCTTGCAGGGGATTTGGTCCTGACGGAAGTAGGAGCTATTCTAAAGCAGAGCATACGGGGGTCCGACTATGTCATACGAATGGGCGGTGACGAATTTTTATTGGCATTAGTGGATACAAATGATGAGGGTGCTCAAGTTGTGAAAAACCGTGTTCATCAAAGCGCAATAAATTGGAGCCAGTCTTCTCCGTTAGCCGGATATAAACTGAGCTTGAGCATTGGAGTAAAGAAATTCGACGGAAGCATGTCGTTTGATAAAGCCATGGAAGATGCCGATGCGCTGATGTACGCTGAAAAAGAAAAGCACCATTCCGATTAATCGCTTTGCAATTGACTTTTTTCACAGCTCCTCATAATTATTTTGTAGTGATATTTCCTGGATTTTTAGTTTCCGCTAGGTTTCTGACCCACAGGACTACCTGCCATGCCTCTTCCGCGGATAGAACTTTTTCAAAAGACGGCATAGCTGTATACCGCACTCCTTTAGAAATCACGAAATGAATCTGCCCATCCGTGAGATTGACTTCTAGGTTGCGAAGCGAGGGGACAGGCGGATAGAATTGCAGACCAACCGCTGACTGCCCACTGCCATTGGACCCATGACAAAAGGCGCAATTAAGGTCATATGATTCCTCCCCTTTCGACAGATTCTCCTCAGTGGGGAGCAATGGGTTTTTCTCATTTGCTGCATCCTGGCGGCTCAGTCGCAAGATCCATCTTGCCATAGCTGTTTCTACTCTGCCCGGCTGTCCGGTTGCCGACCAATTCTCTTTAAGATACGACGTAATAGCAATTACTATGACAACAACAAGAAGTAGACCAATAGCAGCATAAATTTTTCTCATGTATGCGCACCCGCCCGTCAAAAAGGGAAGTAAAAGGGGGAAACCCCTATTTTTCAAAAGATAACACGAATTATCAGATTTACCAATGCAAGCCGAAGGCTTTGAATTATTAACAATGTTGCAATCTGTAAGGGTGCACTTTCCTTTCGCTTAACTTGTGAATAGGGCGCAATATCAGTTACATTTCCGATTGGATGTTTTCATAGACAAAAGAATCGATCCAGGGAAGAACATGAGACGACGCCAAAATGGGATCGCGTATGCAGGGAATGCGCTCTATTGCGACAAAATCCCTTTGTCACAGATTGCGGAGCAAACAGGAACGCCGGTCTATATTTACAGCGCGAATCGAATCGCTGAACGCGTTGATCAATTCGAGACGGCCTTCGGTAGTTACCCACATTTGCTTTGCTATGCAGTCAAGGCTAATTCGAATATTGTCCTGCTGCGCCTGCTGGCTCGTCAAGGAACCGGATTCGACATCGTTTCCGGTGGGGAGCTGTATCGAGTTTTGAAGGCAGGAGGGCAACCATCCAAAACCGTATTTTCCGGGGTTGGCAAAACAGCCGAGGAAATTGATTATGCATTGAAATCGAATATAATGCTTTTCAATTGCGAATCCGAAAGTGAACTTCGCTTGCTGAATGATCGTGCTGTGCGAATGAAAATGCAAGCGAATGCTGCCCTACGCATTAATCCTGCCGTCAACGCAAAGACGCATCCCTACATCGCCACTGGATTAAATGAACACAAATTTGGCATCAAGATGTCGATTGCCGAATGGTTATACCGCGAATGCAATAGCCTTCCGGGACTACGAATTATTGGCATCAGTTGCCATATAGGATCGCAGATTTGCAGTCTTACCCCTTTTTCCGAGGCTGTTCAAAAGCTTGTTGAAATGGCCACACGCCTGAGAAAAGATGGATTTACAGTGGAGTATTTGGATGCGGGCGGAGGACTTGCAGTTCCTTACCGAAAGGAAGATACCGCTCCAACTATTGGGGATTACACGCGCAACTTATTAAAATGCGTCAGAAACAGCGGATTGAAGCTGATCATCGAACCAGGAAGGTCTATCGTTGCGGATGCTGGCGTCCTGCTGACGCGAGTAATCCATGTGAAATCCAATGGTAAAAAGAAATTCGTTATCGTGGATGCGGCAATGAACGATCTGATTCGCCCGTCGTTATACGGCGCTTACCATGAAATAAGACCAGTCGAGAGAATGAAATCTCCAATGCAAAAAGCGGATTTGGTTGGCCCTGTTTGCGAAACAGGGGATTTCTTTGCGCGGGACCGGCTGATTCCTAGCGTAAAGCCCGGAAATCTGTTGGCTATACTTACAGTCGGAGCATACGGATTTGTTCTGAGTTCAAACTATAACTCACGGCCGCGCCCTGTCGAAGTTATGGTCGAGGGTGATCAATGGAAAGTCGTCCGCCAACGAGAGTCATTAAAGGATTTGCTGCGAGGAGAGGCCTGAGAGTCAATGCGGATTCCACCAACACGCCGTTTAACAATAAATATTATTTGCGAAATTCGCCGGCTAGCAAATCCTGCACTTGGTCAGAAAAAGTTAGAAATTGAATTGGCTTGAACATATAGTAGCAACCGCTGCTATCCAGAAACTCTTTCATGGAATTACTTTTGTCACCGGTAAGAAAGAGTATTCTTTGTGGCGGCAACAATGCGTTGTCCCGAATATGGCTATATAGTTCCTTACCTGTCATTCCAGGCATGTGAATGTCGCAAATCATAAGATCAAATTCCTGTGTTGACAACTTGCTGAGTGCGTCTTTTGCATTATCGGCAATCTGGATATCGGCTTTCCAGGTATCTAGGACTTTTTTCAGAAGTGTAATGGTTAAATCATCATCATCTACAACTAAAATACTTCTAGGGCTCTCAAGGATTGGTTCCTCTTCATCTTTATATGTAACCGGATTTACGGATGCCCAATATTGGGGAGTTGTGCAATAGGTACAATGAAATTGCAATAACCTGCCCTCAGCCAAAGTACGTATCTGTGATCGATTAAGAGAAAGCGATTTCTCCATTTTGCAGATAGAGCAACGCATTAATATGTCTTTGGTATCCAGCATTTATTTGCTCCCCGGTCGCAATTATAGCAAAATAGTTTCTAATCTGGTGATTGATTTCTAATCGAAATTACAGCCTATGAAGTTAATGGAAACACCATGGTAAGTCGAGATAAACCTCCTCTAGTTCAACGTTTTACAAATGTGCATCTGGAAAATTGGAGAAACTTTCGCTCCGTTGATGTTGGTTTGACAAGACGAGTTTTCTTGGCAGGTGCAAATGCATCGGGGAAATCAAATTTCCTCGATGTCTTCCGTTTTCTACAGGGTCTTGTTTCCGTGGGTGGAGGTTTCCAGGCGGCGATTCGCAAAAGGGGTGGTATTTCTCGCTTGGGATGCCTCGTAGCAAAAAAGAACCCTGAAATTCTGATCCATGTGAAAACTGCAAACAAGACATCAAAAGGACAGTGGGAATACGAATTACAATTTACCCAAAATAACCGCCGCAAAATGCCGATCATATGGAGCGAGCGAGTAATACGCAACGGTGAGCAAATATTAAATCGCCCGCTGGATTCGGATATTGCCGATCCTGAGAGAATGACTCAAACATATCTTGAGCAGGTCAATGTAAACCGTGAGTACCGGGCGCTTGCGGACTTTTTTCGATCCATCCGATATCTTCATATCATCCCAGAAATAGTGCGTGAACCAGACCGTTCCGGCGGGCGACGCAATGATCCTTATGGTGGAGACTTCCTCGATCAAGTTGCAAAGACACCGCCCGCAATTCGCAAACAGCATCTTACAAAAATTCGTGAGGCTTTGTCTGTTGCAATCCCACAATTGAAAGCACTCGAGTTCTGGAGGGATGCGCGAGGTGTTCCTCATCTGCGAGGAAACTACAAGCATTGGAAACCGATTGGTGTTTGGCAAACCGAAGAACAATTTTCAAACGGGACATTGCGATTGATTGGTTTGCTATGGGCAATTTTGGACGGTAACGGTCCGCTCATCTTAGAGGAACCGGAGTTGTCTTTGCATTCCGATGTTGCCAGACACCTCCCCCAGATGTTCGCTAAGGTCCAGCAACGCACTGGACGGCAATTCCTAATTTCTACCCATTCCAATGAGCTTCTTCAGGATGAAGGCATAGGACTGAATGAGTTATTGTTATTAGAACCCACGCCGCGAGGCACGACCATTCGACAGGCAGGCGATTTCGCAGGTATACAGGCAATGATCAAAGGCGGAACAAGTTTAGCTGAGGCAGCACTGCCTAGAACCCGTCCTCCGAACGCCCAGCAGCTTGCTCTCTTCGGTGAATGATTTCAATTTAGACCTGATTCCCAATGTCACGTTTGCTCAGGAGCGCTGGTTTTGAATCGTTCACATAAAACTATTGTTTATGGAGCTGTGGAAGGTTTGGTGGATGAAGCAGTCTTTCGTGTATTGGTCCATCTAGCAGGCGGTGCGCATGGCCCTGTATTCGGAAGACATGGCAAAGAGTATTTGAGGAAAAATCTTGCTGGGTATAACTTAGCTGCACAGACTGCCCCCTGGGTTGTCCTGGTTGATCTGGACCACGATTCGGATTGTCCTCCTCCATTCCGAAATTCGTGGCTTCCAAATCCATCTTCTAGCATGTGCTTTCGGATTGTCGTGCGCGAGGTGGAAGCTTGGCTGCTCGCCGACCGGGAGCGTATCGCTAATTATTTGGGCATTCCGCGACGATTGGTGCCATCGGAACCAGAACTGGTTCACGACCCCAAAAAACTGATGATTCGTTTAGCAATGCATTCTCGGCATCGGCGTATTCGATATGAAATGGTTCCGCATCCAGGGAGCGGTCGCGAAGTAGGGCCAGCGTACAATTCTAGACTCATTGAATACGTAGAAAACAAGAATCGCGGATGGCGACCTGAGATCGCTGCCCGACACTCAGAAAGCCTGGCGCGATGCATGCATCGCCTAAATAATCTCTTGAAACAAAATATCGATAATAGAACAGTAATTCGCAGTCCTGAAGTTGCCTATTACTGAAGTTGCGATGTAGGAACCGTGACGGGATGCGCTTGCTCAAAGGCTTGGATATGCTTTTCCTGTTTCAGGATATAACCTAGCTGGTCAACTCCCTCGAGCAGACATTTCTTTGAAAAATTGTCTATCGGGAACTCCACAGAACGTCCATTGGGCAGCTTCACGGATTGGCTAGCTAGATCGACCGTTAACTCCATTGCAGGATTCTTCTCAGCCAATTCAAACAACTCGGAGCACGTGCTCGCCGGCAGCTCCACGGGTAATAAGCCGTTTTTCAAAGCGTTGCTTCTGAAAATATCCGCAAATGACAGGCTGATAATTGCGCGAAATCCAAACGCCATTAAAGTCCACGGAGCATGTTCTCGTGAACTGCCTGTGCCAAAATTCTTCCCAACCAGTAATATTTTTGCACCCTTAGCTCGTGTCTGATTCAGGATGAAATCTAGTCGCGGTTTGCCTGCAGAATCAAACCGCCAGTCATGGAAGCAGTATTGTTCCATGTTCGCTTTATCCGTTATTTTCAAGAAGCGCGCAGGAATAATAATATCCGTGTCGATGTTTTCATTGGGCAATGGAACTACACGGCTGGTGAACGAATTGACTGGTTCCACGATTTCCTATTCTCCTAAGATAGCCTACACAAATATTATTAGACAGTTGTTACAGCAACGTTCTCACATCACTAATGCAGCCTTCTATTGCAGTAGCTGCTGCCGTCAAGGGACTAGCGAGGAATGTGCGGCCCCCGATTCCCTGACGGCCTTCAAAATTTCTATTGCTCGTCGAAACGCAATACTGCCCCGGTCTCAGCTCATCTCCGTTCATCGCAATGCACATGCTGCAGCCAGGCTCACGCCATTCGCAACCGGCAGCCCGGAATAGTTCCGGCAATCCTTCCTGCTTTGCTTGCCGCTTCACCTGCTCTGAGCCTGGAACGACCATAACTCGAACTTTAGGGTTCACCTTCCGGCCTTTGAGGATTCCTGCTGCGGCTCTTAAATCCGAAATGCGTGAATTGGTGCAGCTCCCGATGAAAACAACATCCACAGGATGACCGAGCAGACGTTTTCCAGGAGATAGATTCATGTATTCCAGGGCTCGGGCTAGCGCTCTGCGACTGGAATCATCCTCAAGCGATTCAAGTGTTGGGATCGAACCGGTAATCGGGATTCCCATTCCCGGATTCGTGCCATAAGTAATCATCGGCTCCAATTTATTGGCATCGAGAATCACTTGTGTGTCGTAGGTCGCACCCACATCGCCGGGCAGTTGGCGCCACAGCTTGACAGATTCGTCCCAGGCCGCGTTTTTAGGGACAAAGGGGCGCCCGTGCAAATATTCAAAAGTAATCTCGTCGGGAGCGATCAGGCCAGCTCGCGCACCTCCTTCAATGGACATATTGCAGATGGTCATGCGCGCTTCCATGGATAGCGCGCGGATCGCGCTTCCTGTAAATTCGAAAATGCTACCCACGCCTCCTCCGACACCGATTTTAGCTATCAGAGCCAGAATGATGTCTTTAGAAGTGACGCCAGATCGCAGTTGGCCATCGACGCGCACCTCAAAGGTTTTCGATTTTCTTTGCAGCAGACACTGTGTTGCCAGCACATGCTCCACTTCAGTTGTCCCTATTCCGAAGGCCAGCGCACCTAGTGCTCCGTGCGTTGCCGTGTGGCTATCACCACAAACAATCGTCATCCCTGGCTGAGTTAACCCCAGCTCCGGGCCTATGACATGCACAATGCCTTGGTGGGGGTTCCCTATTCCAAAGTGCGGGATGCCAAACTCCCGGCAATTGATTTCCAACTGCCGCAATTGATTGGCCGCCATTGAGTCTGTTATCGGCAGGCTGCGATCCGTTGTAGGCACACTGTGGTCTGCTGTTGCGACAGTTCTGCCGACCTGCCGTACTATTAATCCCTTTTCCCGGAGCCCCTGAAATGCTTGCGGAGAAGTAACCTCATGCACAAGGTGCAGATCGATATAGAGTACCGAGGGGCAGTCCATTTCATCCTGAACAACATGCTTGTCCCATATTTTTTCAAATAATGTTCGAGGGGGTAGATTGTTCATAGCGATTTTCTACGATCTCCAATGCTCTATTTTACACGCTCCTGCATCGAAGCGATGCAGTAACTTTCGCCTTGATTTACCACTTGGGTTCCAAATTGTTATCGGGAAGGGTGTATATAGAATCTATCGATCACAGACCAAGTTCTTTGAGACGTGTTTCAATATTTTCCGGTTCGCCTGGCGCCATTTCATAAATAGATGGCTCTCCTTGGCGAGCGGTGTAAAAGCCCTCACCTTTACGTCCGAATAAGACCGTTTCCTCTGTATTGCTATCGCCTGTGTATACCTTAATCACGATCCAGGGAGCCTCCAGGCCGAAACTGTCATATCGATTCGGGCGATCCTCGACGTAATGTTGAATACGGAGAGAATAGATATAGTTCAGAAAGGCATCCACTTTTGCAGTATCTATTGCTTTCTGGGAACTATCGCTGCTCGCCCATGTGTCGCCTTTCCGATCCAGGCGCAGGCTTCCATCAGCAGTCTGAATCTCAAGTCGACGTGTTGCGGGAGCAGCCGAGTAGTCGAACAAATAACGGCTTCGGTATTGCTCCATATCTTTAGTCAATTGGGAATAAATCGACTGATCTACCGTGAAAACGTATGGCCAGATGGAATTCCGCGCATAGTACCGAAGTTCCTCGCCTTCCTTAAGATTGCCAATTATAAAATTGGAGGTTCCGGCAGCGCTGCGAAGCTCTGCGCGAACCTCCTCTGGCGCGAGGCCATATCGATTCAGCGACTGTGGATTTTCATCTTCATACGCAAGAATCTGACTATTTTCTAAAGCCCTAATTAGCTCCTGAGCGGTTCCATAATCCGTTCTAACGGAAGGCGAAGTCAGTTTCCAATCGCCGCTGCTCTGGCGAGAAAATACTACCTTGGGTGGATTAACAGGCAGTCTGCGACGACGAGCTTCTTCCAAATCCTGCGCTGAAGGCGCTCCACCCCGCAGGTAATATTGCAGCTCGATTTGCTGGACTTGGCTCATATCTAATGGCACTGCCCGCTTGTCGCGATAATCGAACAAGACATTGCGAATTAGAGGTTCGGCATTGAGCAAATCCAGCATGAAAATCTTTTCAGAACCTGCAAGTCTGCCGTAGCGGGCAAACCCGTTGGGGTTTTCCCCGCCCACTTCCAGATCAAATGGTTGGCCACCTGTTATTTGGAAGGAGTACTTTCTTTGAGGCTGCTCAAAACCATAATCCGACAATGATGTTCCAGGTTCTAAATTTAATGGAATCGCTTTAATTTTCGGGAGATTCCCAATGAAATTTTCAATGCTCTTGCTATCCCCAGCTATGCCCGGGGGCGAGGTGATTGCCCACTTTGTTTGACTCCCATCAACGCTTTTCTGAAAAACCATGGGTGATTCTTTATCGATTTCGATAGTGAGACCATCTACTTGAGAAGGATCAAATGTAAATAGGTCTTCTTTGGGAAAACCTTCTTGAGGCATTACTTGAGGGTTTTGGCGGACGTAATAAAGCGCGCCTCCCAATGCCAACAATACGATCAATGCGAGTGCTGTATGCCAAATTTTCATGGGAAATTAGGTGTCTACTGTATCCGTTGCGTCTACCGATTCCTGACTATATTATCCCCGCCGCTTCCACCAGATGCCAAAACCTGTGAGAACTATGCCTAAAGGTACTACAACCATTGTCAGATAGAAAAGAATGCTCATCTGCCCAGTGGAAAGCTGTACCCTGCGGTCCTCCAAGCTGATTGGCCGAATAGATATCAAATCTTCATCCGAGGCCAGCCAACTCATGGAATTAAGGAAAAAATCTCGATTACCGATGAACCCAAGAACCGCGTTCGCAATGATGTCGGTGCTCCCAACAACCACGATGCGACCCTCAGGCCCGACGCTCTTGGTTTCTTCAGGTGGATTGCCTTCATTATGAGGATCCTGTGGTGCGGGAGGATTGGTAGCGGGATCGCGATAAATGCCTGCTGCAGCCAGCGCCAGAGGACCTTCCAGATCGATTCCTTTACGGAATTGCAACGAAGTGGATTTAACATCGGTCGTTGCCCAGCTATTTTGTGTCGTCTTGGCTATTAAGCTCAATTTAGCTCCAGGTATCGACATCCCGGATATTTGAATGGCGTTAGCCATGGGATAAAGGGTTGCAGTATTTCTTAAATCCTTGGTGATTGGATGATCCTCATATCCCTCTACAAGAGGCATCACTTCATCAGTGCCGTATTGGCGTCCCGCGCCACTTGTGTCGAACACCAAATTACTGCTGACATCCGCCCCAAAATCGGCCATCAATCCTTTCAGTTTTTCCGGAGTTGATTGATGGATTAGAAACATTACCCTGCCGCCTTTTAACAGATATTGCCCGATTGTTTCAATCTCTGAGTCCAGGAGATCCTTCTGGGGGCCGGCTACGACCAACACGCTGCAATCTTCGGGGATTTGTGGTTTTTCTTGCAGCAAGTTTAGGGGCTTTACTTCGTAATTACTGTCCTGTAAAGAAGATTTTGCCTCGCTATAGCCGATTCGATCAGTGGACTCAACGTCCCTTTCACCGTGACCAGTGAGGAAGTAGATTGTCTTCGGCCCACCTTTCAAAACACGGATGATGGTGTTGGTAATGTCTTCTTCCAACAGACCTCTTGATGTTTCTTGGCGGTCTCCCGAACTGACCACTACGGTAGCGTAAGTTTTGATGTTAAATTCTTTTGCCTTCCCTGGCTCGCGATCAGGATCAACATAAGTCAACTTGACGCGATGAGAAACGATTGGGTATTGCTCCAATAAGTCTTTCGCGCCGGCAAAATTCTCTTTGCGGTCAAAGTAGAGCATTTCAACATCACGGTCCGTTTCGGCAAGCACTTTTACAGTTTGCGGAGCCAAACTATAGATTTGCGAGGAAGTGAGGTCTATCTGCTTTACAAAGCGGTTGGCTATTAAATTCACGACAACGACGATTGCCAACGCGATCAGAGCGTAAATTGCCGTATTCGCTCCGTACTTGGCCCTAGTGTTTCTAGAATAATGGCCTTGAGTTTCTCCTGACATTCTTTAACCCCTCCACCGAACCGATTCCAAGCTTCGAGCTGTTAGGAAAAGTCCCAACCCTATTACAGACAAATAATAAACAGTGTCCTTAAGGTCGAGAACACCTTTGGAAAAATTCTCTATATGCGTTGTAAATGAAATGTAATTAACGATCTGTCCTACTTGCGTACTGGCGTATTCGCTCGCCATATTGAGGATCCACAACATCAAAAAGAGCCCGAAAGTCAGGCTGCCCGCTACTAACTGGTTTTTAGTAAATGTTGACAGAAGCAAGCCAAAGGAAAGGAAGCAACCACCCAGTAGTAATTGTCCTAGATA
The DNA here is from genome assembly GCA_001767075.1 of Acidobacteria bacterium RIFCSPLOWO2_12_FULL_54_10. GTDB lineage: Bacteria > Acidobacteriota > Terriglobia > 2-12-FULL-54-10 > 2-12-FULL-54-10 > 2-12-FULL-54-10. Next base: position 18,067 of record MEKX01000067.1, read on the forward strand.
TCCAGCAATGAGCGGCTTCCAATCCGGATTGCCGTAGCGGAACAAAATCAAGATGTAGCAGAACGTTATGCCCAGCAGGCAAGCGTAAAGAATGAACGCTGCAAAGAACTTCCCTAGGATAATCTGCATATCTGTTATGGGTGCGGTCATCAGCAATTCCATGGTGCCGCTCTTTTTTTCCTCTGCGAATAGGCGCATGGTAATCATAGGCACCAAAAACAAACAGACCACGCTGACGTTCGATAACAGAGGCCGGATGACCATTTCATTCACGTTGAGCGGATACATGCGGCCATACATAACCGTGTATTGAGCCTGCTCAAAGACTTGGCGCATGAACAGAGAAATGACACTGTAAAAAAAGAATCCAAAGATAATTGCGAAAACCGCTAGCACAATATAGGCGATTGGAGAGCGAAAGTAAGCATTCAACTCTTTGCGCGTTATTGTCCATACATTTCTCATTGTTCTAAACTCCCGACCGGAGATTCCGGCGCCTCTTCCATCTCATGCTCTAATGATTCCTTTGTCGTCAACTGGAGGAAGATATCCTCCAGACTCATGCCTAGGGGTCGCAATTCCATCAACCCCCAGCCTGATTCCACAACGGCTCGCGCGATTTCCCTGCGCAAATCCTTCCCATGGCTCATTTGAACCGATAATTCCACTTTTCCGTCGTGCGTTACAGACGCTGCCACTTCTCGAATTCCATCCATACTCGATACTTTTTCTTGAATTTCAGCCTGTGGTCCGTCGACAACCAGACGCAAAGTATCAAATCCCTGTAAGCGTGCTGTCAAATTTTCCGGGGTATCTTCTGCGACAAGCCGCCCATTGTTGATAATCATGACTCTATGACAAGTGTTGGCAGCCTCCGGCAAAATATGTGTGCTCAATATGATCGTGTGTTCGCCGGCCAAGCTTAGGATCAGCTTCCGCGTTTCAATAATTTGCTTGGGATCTAGTCCAGCGGTAGGTTCATCGAGAACCAAAATATCAGGGCTGTTGATCAGTGCGACGGCAAGGCCCACTCTTTGCCGATATCCCTTAGAAAGATGCCCCACAATTTTCTTGCGTACATCCGTGATAGCCGTCTTTTCTGCTACTTCTTCCATCCGCTGTTGTAGATCAGACTTTTCCACACCCTTGATACGGCCTGCAAATTCTAGCATTTCATCCACGCGCATGTCGGTATATAAAGGTGGTGTTTCCGGTAAATAACCTACGCGCTTTTTGACCTCCAGCGGGTCCTGCATTACGTTAAATCCTGCTACGGAAACATTCCCGGATGTGGGAGGCATATACCCGGTAATCACTCGCATGGTTGTAGTTTTACCAGCACCGTTGGGACCGAGGAACCCTAGAATTTCGCCCTTTTTTACGGAAAAGTGTAGATTATCCACCGCCACCGTATGTCCGAATTTTTTTGTTAATCCTTGAACCTCAATCACCTATTTCCCCTCCATTTACCGCAAGCTTCATATATTCTTCGGGATGTTCGAAGATAAACAATCCGATTCAATTTTTGGTCGATTGGACTTCCTTTAGAATATCAAATTCTCTTGGTCTATGCACCAACAGAACTACAGGGTTTTAAGTATTATTATCAATATAAATCTAGTAGAGCATATATTAGATGCGTTTATACAATTTAATGATCAAATTAAAATGATTAAAGACGCGAGAAATTGTAATTTGGTTGCAATTAAATAATGCAATACGGTTCCTGAGCCAGATATTAATCCCGGCGATTCACTACCCCACCTTGTCCATTGAATTTATTGAAGTTATAATATACCTAGCTTTACAGCTAAAGGGGGTTCCTGCATTGCCGCTTTTCGAATATGAATGCTCGGCTTGTCATCGCCGTTTTGAACTTATTCATAAATATTCAGATAATCCTTCAAGAAAATGTATCCATTGTGGCGGTAAAGCAACACGGCTTATCTCGTCTTCAGCGATCCAGTTTAAAGGAACTGGCTGGTACGTCACTGACTATGCTCGAAAAAGTTCCGAGGAATCACCTCGCCGCAGCAAAAACAAAGCAAGCGCAACGCAGGAGCCATCCACTACATCGACTACTGAAACTACTCAAGCTAAACCCACCAAGACCGACACATCAACCCCATGAGGGTCTTCAAGCATTCGTACTAATTAGGAAGAAAGAACTTAGGAGATTAATCGGTGCGCTACTCGCTACTCTTTGGTGGATCTGGATTCTGTTCGTTGCGACGATCGCTGCTTCGTCTATCATGACCTTGCCGTCGATCAATTGTTACGTAAGCCCATTCGGTTACTCCGCGACAAGTTACGCAATGTTTGCTCAATGTTTTTCCAGAAGTTATCCCCTCGGCGACACCCTCCTCCACGAACATACCGTGCCGCGCTCCGCAACTTTCGCAAGTCATTAACATGCTAGGCATAGGGAGAGTATAGCATTACAATGGCATCGCTAGTCTAGGTCTGCATGTCTATTGAATTCACATTGACCCAATTCGATTTTAAGTATTAAATTGTTTCATGTTTTGATGATTTAGATGAATGCAAATCGCTGAAATGCTTTTATTAGAACATCGCTTCCGGAGGGAAAACATGTCAAAAAAAATTAGTGCGCTCTTTGCTCTAGTGTGTTGGATCGGACTTTCGGCCAACTCCTGGGCACAAGGATATCAAAGTCTTGAAATGGTTCTTTATAATGGCAAAATTGTAACGGTCGATGACCATAGCTACACGTCAAATATAGGAACCATTGCTCAAGCAATCCACATCAAAGACGGCAAAGTATTGCATGTTGGAACCAACGACCAGATTCGCCCAATGGCTGGAGCCGGGGTCAAGTCGGTCGATCTGAAGGGAAAGACTGTTATTCCAGGAATGATTCTTACGCATGAACATCCTTATGACTGGAATCCAGTAGAACCCTGGCCCGTGAAAGCAGTTTTGGGTAAAGATGACAAGGTCATAGTTCGATTTTTGGAAGGCAGCCCGGAAGAAAATATCCAAGCATTTCCTAAAACTTTAACTGAAACTGTGGCCAAGTCTAAGCCTGGTCAATGGATCTACATCGTATTTACCTTCGGCAAGAATTATGAATGGTCCACTGGCGGCAACATTGGCATGGGTCGGGGAGGCATGGATTCCAAAGTATTTAATATCATCCTCGAGAAAAGAATCACCAAAGAGATGCTGGACGCTGCCGCACCCAATAATCCGATTCTTCTCCGGGATGTTTTCACCACCATGATGTTTAATCAGAAAGGATTGGATGAAAGCAGGAAAATTTTCCCCGAGAAAGACATCAATACCATAAAAGATGCAGATGGCATCGGCGGAGCCAACGAAATGCGCTGGGCTTTTTCGGATGTAGTCATGCATGACCGAATGGCGGATTTACAAGAAATCATCCGTTTAGGGCATGAATGGTGGGCCGGATACGGAATGTCGGGGTATTCTTCCAACACATATGCGCCATCAACGCACAAAGTTTATGGTGATCTTGAAGCGAGAGGACTGATGTCCTTGCGCGTGGCTTGGACTTGGAATTGGCGTGCGGGCTATTATTACCCGGATGAATATTTTCTGTACGACTTGGCAAACAGGCTGGGTAAAGGTACAGATTATTATTGGAATGCAGGTGGCAGAAATGGCGCAGGCGGGAATTGCACCACAGCAGTACCGCTCAAGCCGCAACCAATTGTGCGAGCCGCAGGCGGTGGTGAACTAGCCGGTTGCACGTATGAGCCCGGCTCCAGGAATGCCCTATTGCTTTATGACTGGATTAAAGCGGGAAATCGATATGCCGGAGCTCACCATGGCGGAGACAAAGATGTCGATTACGTCATGGATATCATCGAAAAAGCCAGTAAAGATGCTGGCATGACGATTGAGCAAATACGGGCAAAACGCCATTCGGTTGACCATAGCGGGATGTTCCCTCGTCCGGATCAAGTAACGCGCATGAAAAATCTCAATTTGGCTGCCGACGGCAATGCGTTTGAGATTTTCCAAGCTGCGCCAGCCGTGTTTGAAACCTATGGTGAAAGAGCTGTTGGTTGGGTCGTTCCCAAAAAGCGGCTGAATGAAGCGCAGATTCTTAATTCATTTGAGATGGATCGTGCTTTAGGATCAACGGTACTTACATTCTTTGACGGTCTCACTTGGTTTCAGAATCGAAAATCCTGGGACGGCAAAGTCTATGGCGCGGACCAAGCGATAGATCGTGCGACGACGCTAAAGGTCGCTACTTACCGCGGAGCTGAATTCTCACTGAAGGAGAATCAGTGGGGTTCTCTCGAACCAGGGAAATGGGCCGACCTGCTCGTATTGGATAAAGATTTCCTTGCCTCGTCCATCGATGACTTCCAAAAAACCAGAGTACTCATGACAGTTTCTGGCGGCCGAATTATTCATTTGGTTCCATCTTTAGCCCGCGAGATTGGAGTGCAGCCAGCAGGCGCTATGGTGACTTTGAACGGCCCGGCGGCTCAATGGTAAAAAAATAGCAGCAAATAATAAATTTATTTTGTCTTGAAAGCATGGGGCAGGCAATCACCTTAACTCCAGTGAAACTAGATAAGGTGAGTGACCTGCCCCGGATGTTTTATAAATTCTAATAATCCATTTATCAATTCTTCGTGAAGAAATGTTGCGTATCTAGTGTTGTTTTCTTGACACAGCACAAAAATGTTACCTAAGATAGTGGTTTTAGACTTTGGAGGCTTTTCACATTGAGGTCAGTTACTATGGATAAGAAACGACTGGAGATGTATAAGAAGCGGCTCCTTGATCGGAGAACCGAACTCCAGGATATCGTTTCTAGAGCCGAAGAAGATGGGCGCCATGCGGATGAGGAAGTTGCCCGGGATTTGGCGGACAAGGCAAGCAGTTCCTACACAAAGGAATTTCTCTTCAAGAAGAGCAACGACGACCGCTTTATATTACAGTTAGTGCAGGATGCCTTGGAGCGATTAGAGCGCGGAGAATACGGCATTTGCGTTCATTGTAACGGTGAAATGCAGCAAAAACGGCTGGATGCCGTACCCTGGGCCAGGCATTGTATCGACTGCCAGGAAAAGCAAGAACAAGGATTACTGTAGTTAGAAATTATAGATTTTCTAACAGGAGGGTGTCTTCCCTACTAAATCCTACATTCGAAACCCCGAACTTCCCGCATCAGTTCCCACGTTATTTCGTACCGCTGCTGACTGCATAATTACCCTTCTGTTTCCCATTACCTGCAAAATTTGCGAGAATCCAATTCAAGAATTCTCTTTGGCACCCGTATGCCAAACCTGCTTGGAAGCTCCTGTTGAATGGACAGGAAAACAATGCGAACGCTGTGGTTTATTGCTCATAAGCTCTGGATCAATACACAAGGATGAATTCTGCCGTTTATGCCGGAAAGGCGTATTCCGATTTGAAAAAGCTCGCAGCTTTGGGTTATACGAAGGCAGGCTGAGAGACCTGATCCAGCGGTTGAAATATGACGGACTTCGTCCTCTGGCGAAGCCTCTGGGCAGACTTCTTAGGAATCCTATTCAACGATTCAATGTGGACACGTGGGATGTGATCCTGCCTGTTCCTTTACATGCGCGCCGGCAACGCCATCGTGGATTTAATCAATCGGCTCTGCTGGCGCAGGAGATTTCGCGAATGCTTGGAATAGCTTTATCGAAGGATTGTGTCCGCGTTCGAGATACGCCTCCGCAAACGGGACTACGTGCTGCGGAGAGGCGTAAAAATGTAACTGGAGCGTTTCTTGTTCCAAATCCTGAAAAAGTCCGATCACTGCGTGTTCTTCTAGTGGACGACGTGATAACCACCGGAGCTACCGCGAACGCTTGCGCTTAAGCATTACTGGAAGCGGGCGCAAAGGGCGTATGGGTGGTTACTCTGGCGCGTGCTGAACGAAACGACTTGGATATAGTATAATGAATGCAACAAAAGATATTTCTCTAGGTTTACATACAAAGATGGAGAAACTAGAGGCGAAACGGAACGGCCAGGTTTTACATACGCCGGTTCTCGTTCTAAATGCTACTTATGAACCAGTCAATGTATGTGCCGCCAGACGAGCAATCGTGCTGATTTTGAATGGAGTTGCATTACCAGAAGAAGTTTCCCATCGACAGGTAAAATCGCCGAGCAGGATCATGCAGGTGCCTAGCGTTATTCGTCTGCTTGAGTATCGTCGGATTCCACATCAGGCACGGGCGTTATCACGAAAAAATATCCTGATTCGCGATCACTACACCTGCCAATTCTGTGCGCGGACACTGGTTGCCGCAGAATTAACGCTTGACCATATCATTCCTCGCTCGCAAGGCGGAAAATCGGCTTGGGAAAATCTGGTTGCGTGTTGTTATTCTTGCAACAATCACAAAGGAGATCGCACGCCCGAACAGGCATCCATGAAGTTACTGCGCCAGCCGCGACCGTTTAATCTGCACACCAGCCGACATCTGATGCGATTAATGGCATCCGGTGAAGTCCTGTGGCGCAAGTATCTATTTTTTTAGATTTCCGATTGAATTTTTGATTTTTTGGTTTAAGTGTTTTTCTGTTTGTAGCGCAATAGCAGACAAACGATCACCACATGCTCCGCCTGTAGCAAGTGCGGTTTCCGCAGCTCTGCTTGCGTACTCCAATCCTAAGGAATCCTGCCCGCTTCGGCCTGCCTGAATCGCTGTAGCCAGCGCATAGAGTGCGTTGGATGGATACTTATCAGAAAGCTCCTTTAACATGGCCAGCGAGACGATTAGATAGTTTTCCTGAATGGAATAAATATGCGCTAGTTCGTACTGCGCCTCCACGGCAACCAGTATCGAATGTTGGCTGGCAGTTCGAAGCTGCTCCAAGCCTTTACTGCGATCCCCTGCCGGAATGCCCAGAAAGAAGCGAACCAGTTTCAGCATGGGCGAAAGAATATCAGCGTAATAGTTGTATGCTCCCAGGCCAAAAGAGGCCTCTGGCATCAGGCTAGAATCCTCTTCTACAGCTTCCAGAAGTTCGGCGCGCATCTTCTTGCCTTCGGTTGCTGATTTCAATCGATCTCCACGAAAAGTGAATAAACGGGCCTGAATGCCGTGAGATAACCCTTTGTACAACGCGCCGACTGCGGCGTTTTCGCCATTACGGTTCATATTTTCGCTGGAAATAAGCGCACGCTGTATAGACTCAGCAAATTGTTTGTCATAAGAACTAGAGCCATGTTGGGCAACGTGCCAAACCTCGCGTGGAGTGATGTGAGCCGTCTCGCAGTAAATCAATCCCCAGTATGCTTCTGCGACCACGAGTGAAGACAATGGCTGATCTGCAAATTGATTCTGCAATTCCGTTGCGGAAGAGATGACCTGAGCGTATTTACCCTGACGAATCGCCTCGACGCTTGTTTTTAGTTGGTCAGGAATATCCAGGACATTCGCAGCATGTGAATAACGCCCAATGGATGCGGTCGTTAGAAAAATAAAAATGAATGCTATCGACGTGCTACACCGGGCCCAGCCTTGATATTGACAGGCCAACAAACGAACTGCCCGCATAAGGAAGCTATTGAGCTCCAATGTTAAGATTACATTTCGTATCATGGCCATATAGGAAAGAATATGAGGCAAATTCATTCCAACGAAATAAAGGAAACTTCAGCGGCAAAGCTAAATATCCGCCAAATCAGCGATGCTTATACGCGCCTCGCACCATTGTACGGTATTTGGGAATGGGTAGCTGAAGGAAGTGCACAGCGAACTGCCATGGAGATGGCTGCGATCCAAAATGGTGAATCCCTCCTGGAAGTGGCAGTAGGCCTGGGCACATCGCTCAATATTCTTAGGAAACAAAACCCTAATGGAAGAAATATAGGAATGGATTTAACCTCTGTAATGCTGCGTAGAACTCGCAAGCACTTGATGATCGACCAGAATGTCAATCCTGCGCTTTGCCAAGGCGACGCTATGGTTATGCCATTTGCTGATGCAAGTTTCGATTTGATTTATTGCACCTTTCTGCTCGATTTGCTGCCCATACCTGATATTCATGTAGTGATCCGGGAAATGCGTCGAGTGTTGCGTCCTTCGGGTAGGGTAGTCATAGCGCATCTAAGCATGAATCATCGCTCGTTTAATTGGTTCTGGATTCTTCTTTACTCGAGTATCCCAATGTTGCTTGGAGGATGCAGGCCGATTCAACTGACAAACTGGCTGCCCCATGATGGGTTTATGGTCCAACAGGTACAAGTTGTTTCGCAGTGGGGGATTCCCAGCGAAATTATTTTAGCAACACCTAATGGATGAGCATGGTTTGGAAGAAATGATGATTATTGGCGGGGATCTTGCGCGCTTTCAACGGCCTCACCTTGAATACCGCCCGTATAATCTTTCACCTGTACAACTTCATCGCCTTCAAAAGTGACAAAGATGACTTTCATCGGGGGCGTTCCGTAGATCCAGTCCTCTCGCTCGGTACCATTATCATCTTCTCGTACCTTACGGTCCGGCGGACCCAGCGCTGCCAATACCATGTCTCGGTCCATGCCTGAAACCGCTCTTTTGTTCTCAATGGCTTCTTTAAATTCCGGGGGGACTGGTTTGCTTATGGCTTGCAGGGGAGTAACCGGCGTAAAATCCAGCACCGGTAAAAGTAAGTCTTTTGTTTGCTCGACAGTTAGTTCATCCACGCTGCGTGGCAATTCGAGCCTGATCATCGAGCCTGTTGGGGAATCTTTTTGTTTGTTCGGATTTGTGCCAACCGGATAGGTTCCGGAGCCCATGCCGACTTCGATGTGCTCATACCATTTCGTCTTCTTTTTCCCGCCACCGTTGATTTCAAATTGAATTTCTCGTCCATTAAATTCGATATTGGTAATTTGTATCAGCAACTTCGGCGCAATGGCCATGCCGTTTTTACTAATCTCTCGTTCTAGATTCTTGTCATCTACTTGACCCGTATCCTTCAGGATCAATCCTTTCTCACCACGAGGCAATGGAATCTTCAAAGTAGCGTATTCAGCTACCAAGCCACGAAGTAAAGCCATTCGGGTTTCCGTCTTCAGATCGGCCCGCAGATAGCCGGAAGTGAACAGAAAACTGGCTAACAATATTATTTGCAGATGGACCCGGCAAGCCATAAATGATCCGACCTCCAGCCTTCGAATGGTTATTCTCTTGTATAGATTCTATGACTTTCATAAAAATAGCACAAGATGCCATTTAGCCAGTTTTACCCCTGCGGTGTTTCTGAATATTCATTCACCCTATCTTGGTCATGGTGAATCATTTAATGAACTGGTTTCTGCGTAATTTCAGCCAATTGATCCCGCACATTAAACAACGTTCTTTGCTATGCTTTCATTAGATTTTCTCAGGAGGCATGCCAATGAATAAAATGAATATTTTACTAGTAATGGCGGTGGGATTTTTAGTTGTTTCATTTCCTGCCAAAGGAAAATCCGAAACCATTCCTGCAGGGACAATTGTCACGGTGCGCATTATGGATTCATTGGATTCGGAGATAAATTATGCGGGGGAAACATTTCGCGCAACACTGGATAACCCGCTAACGGTAGATGGAAGAGTAATCATTCATCGCGGCGCAGAGGCAATCGGACGCCTGACTACTTCAGAAGCATCGGGGCGTTTCCGTGGGCGATCCGTGATCGGCATTGAGCTTACAGCGATAAATTTTGATGGCAAGTCGGTTGCTATTCAAACAAGCGTTTACCAGGAAACCAGTTCCTCCCGCGGCAAGGAAACCGCAAAGTTGGCCGGTATTGGATCGGTGCTCGGTTCTATTATCGGAGCTGTGGCAGGGGGCAAGAAAGGAACCTTTATTGGTGCAGGGATTGGCGCTGCTGGCGGCGCTGCTACGCAAACCATTAAGGGCAATGCCAATGTGAGGATACCTGCTGAATCTATGGTGCTTTTCACCTTGCAATCGCCAACTGAGGTTGGTAAATAATGAAAAGTTGTACCGGATAATTTATTGCAGAGTGTTGTCTGAATCTCCTGGAACTATTGATCTATTGTTTTGCAATACAATCGATAAATATTTACGTTTTAATCAGCGAAAGTCTTGACACAACTATTCAATTCTGCGCACAATGCTCTGTTTTAGATACAGAGTTAAATTTTCTGCCCGCTTCTCATATTTGTTGTGTAAATCAAGAAGAAATGAGAAGGCAGGGGAGGCATTTCTAAATGGCTAATACCGTGCGAGCATTAGAAGAACGTGGCTTAGGAGCAACTCAGCGTCGTGATGCCTGGTGGCTACAGCCCGTCGCTGTGGCTGCTGGCCTTGGAGCATTCGTGATTTATTCCACCTGGGCTGCGCTGCAAGGCAATAATTATGAATGGGGACCGTATTTATCTCCGTTTTATTCCCCTCTGCTGGGTAAAGACTGGTGGCCCTTTTCACCAGCATTTTTGATCTTATGGGCACCAGCGGGATTCCGCGCTACATGTTACTACTATCGCAAAGCATACTATCGGGCGTTCTTCGCGGATCCTCCTGCCTGTGCCGTTGGTGAAATAGCAGAGCATCGCTACTGCGGCGAAACAAAGTTTCCATTCATCCTCCAAAACATGCATCGTTTCTTCTTCTATGTTGCCCTCTTGTTACTTGTTTTCTTATGGCACGATGCATACAAAAGCTTCTTTTTTGAAAACGGTATCGGAATCGGCCTGGGAAGCTTAGTTTTAACAGCTAATGCCAGTTTGCTCAGCTTTTATACATTGGGTTGCCATTCCCTGCGACATTTTGTCGGAGGAAAACTTGACACCTTCCAAGTCGGAGGCAACTGCACCATGCGGCACTCTTGCTGGAAAGGAGTCACCCGCTTGAACGAACATCATATGTTGTGGGCTTGGTGCAGTCTGGTCATGGTTGGGTTCGCAGATTTCTATGTCAGGATGCTAGCGTCCGGCATATTTACAGACTTGAGGCTACTCTAGTGGAAAGTTACGAAACTCACGAACACGATGTCTTAGTCATTGGTGCAGGCGGCGCTGGACTTCGGGCGGCGATTGAGGCCGCGTCGCAGGGAGTATCCGTCGGCGTAGTGTGTAAATCTCTGCTCGGCAAAGCACACACGGTAATGGCCGAAGGCGGGGTTGCCGCAGCGATGGCCAATGTCGACAAGAGCGACAATTGGCAGACACATTTCAAAGACACCATGGCCGGCGGCAAGATGCTGAACAACTGGCGCATGGCGCAGATTCATGCTCAACAGGCGCCTGACCGCATCCACGAATTGGAGCAGTGGGGAGCGTTGTTCGACCGAACCCCTACAGGCGACATTCTCCAACGTGCCTTTGGCGGACACACCTGCAAACGTCTATGCCACGTAGGTGACCGGACCGGATTGGAGTTGATCAGGACGCTCCAAGACCGTGTTGTACAAATAGGCATGCCAGTCTACATGGAATGCACCGCCACCCATCTATTCAAAGATGGAGGGCGAATCGCCGGAGTTCTAGCTTATTGGCGCGAAACAGGCAAGTTTGTTTTATACAAAGCAAAAGCCATCATTCTGGCCACTGGCGGCACGGGCAAAGCTTTCGTTATTACCTCGAATTCTTGGGAGTACACAGGCGATGGCTTCGGGATGGCGTATCAGGCAGGAGCTCAGTTGATGGACATGGAGTTCGTTCAATTCCATCCAACCGGGATGGTGTGGCCTCCGGGAGTCCGCGGGATACTTGTTACGGAAGCGGTCCGCGGTGAAGGCGGACAGCTAAAGAATAGCAAGGGTGAACGTTTTATGGAGCGCTACGATCCAAAGCGCATGGAGCTTTCAACTCGGGACCAAGTGGCGCGTGCGATTTATACGGAAGTGAAGGAAGGCCGAGGCAGCCCGCACGGTGGCGTTTTCTTAAGCGTGACACATCTTAATGCGGAAGCAGTGAAGAAAAAACTCCCCAGCATGTATCACCAGTTGAAGGATTTTGCTGATGTAGATATTACAAAAGAACCGATGGAGGTCGGGCCTACAACCCACTACATCATGGGTGGCATACGAGTAGAAGCGGAAACCACCGCCAGCACGGTTCCTGGACTCTACGCAGCGGGAGAGACGGCTGCTGGAATGCATGGGGCCAATCGTCTGGGCGGCAATTCTCTCTCCGACTTGTTAGTTTTCGGGCGTCTTTCAGGGCATCACGCCGCTCAATTCGCTAAGCAGAACAGCGGGGCCGTGAAGATCAATGAAGATGAGGTTCGCCGCGCCGCCCAAGAAGTATTGGCTCCTTTTGATCGCACAAGCGGGCCAACGCCTTACGAATTGCACGAGAAGCTCCAGGAGTTCATGCAGGCTAAGGTCGGCATCATGCGGATCGAGTCGGATATTAAAGAAGCCTTGGTTGAAATTCAGGATTTAAAGAAAAAGTTGACCACAGTGCGCGTATCGGGTTCGCGGATGTTTAATCCAGGCTGGCATCTGGCTTATGATCTTAAAAATCTGCTGACATCTGCAGAAGCGATTGCCAGGGCGGCGTTGATGCGTCAGGAAAGTCGCGGTGCGCATACCCGTTTGGATCATCCGAAGACCGATCCGGAATGGGGCAAGGTGAATCATGTGATCAGCAAAGACGGAGACGCGATGAAAGTTGCCCAATCACCTCTGCCTCAAATGCCCGATGAATTGAAGAAATTATTCGAAGAAACGAAATAATACGATACGAGGCCCACGAACATGAGCGAGATGGTCATACGAGTTTCTCATGGCACAACTGAGAAAATGGAAGAGAAGACATACAAAGTTCCTGTGGGACCTGGCATGGTGGTTCTGGATGCGATCCACTATATTCAATCGCATTTCGCGCCGGATTTGGCCGTGCGGTGGAATTGCAAAGCTGCTAAGTGCGGCTCCTGCAGCGCCGAGGTCAACGGCAAGCCAAAATTGATGTGTAAATCACGCATGGACGCTTACGACCAGAATGAAGAGTTGGTCGTTCATCCAATCAAAACCTTTCCTCGTATCAAAGATTTGGTTACTGACGTATCTTGGAATTATAGAGTCAACAAAACAATCACACCTTTTACTCCACCCAAAGGTAATTTCGGCAAGATGTATCAAGCTGATATGGACCGCGTGCAGGAGTTCCGCAAATGCATTGAATGTTTCCTATGTCAGTCAGTTTGTCACGTCTTGAGGAACCACGAGAAGCATGAAGAATTTGCCGGGCCACGTTTCTTTGTGCGGATCGCTTCGCTGGAGATGCATCCGCTGGACGAAGCATCTAGGATAAAATTCCTGAAAGAAGAAGGCGGGCTGGGTTATTGCAACATCACAAAATGTTGTTCCGAAGTGTGCCCTGAAGATATTCACATTACGGATAACGCCATTATTCCGCTCAAAGAACGGGTCGTCGACGAATACTACGATCCGGTCCAGAAAATCTTCCGCATATTTTCTGGCAAATAGCTCTCATCAGCTATTTCTCAAATAAACTTCCCTGCTCGATTAGTTTCCGCTGGGGGACTGGTTAGCGCCTTGAATGCCCAGAACGAGGTGTTGCGCCAATTCCAGGCTCACGGGACAGGATGTATCGTTGATCCGGCACTGAGCCAAAGTTAACCCGCAGCCGCATGTGCAGGACTGCTCATTCAATTGACGCAGAGCGGTTTCCTTTTGCTCGGTTGAGAGGACGGTAAGATCGATACCAGGAAGCTCCGTGGCGTTTTTTGCATTGGCTAAGAATATTTGTCCTGTGTCCTCAAACGTCTCGATCTTTGCATTAATCGGAAGATCGGATAATGCGCGAATTTCCGCAATATAAAGCTCCGGAGATCGTAATCCTATGTGCTTTTGAACGATCCGACCCTCTGTGTCGACAACGAACGATGTGGGCAGACCTACAACGCCCCCAAACATCGCCTCAATTCCTGGAGTGGAAAAAGCAAGCGGGTAATTGATCCCATGCTCCATGGCGAAACGTTTTACGTCCGCTGCGGGCAGAATATCTTTGGAAAGCCCTATAATCAGAAGGTTGTCTTTGTATTCATCCTGCATCCTGATTAAATCCGGGATTTCCGCTACGCAAGGCGGGCACCATGTAGCCCAGAAATTCACGAGAACTACCTTGCCTAGCCAATCCCTTGAAGAGATCGCTTTGCCATCCAGGTCATTTACAGTGAAGTCAGGAATAGGAAGAGGATTAGAAACAAATTTCACGGTGACAGGAGCTTCCCCATCTTTGCTGTCGCCGAAATTAGGCTCGGAAGATGTAAAGCGCCGGATATCTCGTACCCCGAGAATTAGAATTGCAAAAATCCCCAAGGTTGCTACCAGAAGAATTACTTTTTTTTTCAATCTTCCGGCTCCATACTTCTAGGCAGGACAACTTGATTCAGTTACCCTGCCTGTCCGTAATACAGTGAAATGCTTGCCGAAAATGATCTATTTTTGAAGCTCAGCAAGAGCGGCCAGGGATTCTTCGCTGCTCTTATTCGGATCAACTCCCAAGAAAACTTTGCCAATCGTGCCCTTGGGATCAATCACAAAGGTATTCCGCGCTGCCATGGCCGTGTCGCCTCTTTTATTCAGAGAGCCATATAGGTCAGAGACTTTCTTGTCCTCATCTGCGAGAAGCTTGAAGCTGATGCCTTCTTTATCACAAAATTCAGTATGGGATTGAACTGAATCCACGCTTACGCCGACGACTACCGCGCTCTTCTTTTCATACAACGCCATATCCCGTGTAAACCCATGAGCCTGAATTGTGCACCCATTGGTAAAATCTTTTGGGTAGAAGTAGAGAACAACCCATTTGCCTTTGAAGTCAGCCAGACTCATAGGCGAGCCTTCCTGGTTCTTCAGGGTGAAATTAGGCGCTGCAGTACCCTCTGCGGGCACTCCCGCCGACCAAGAATTCGCCGTGGACGTGAACAATATTACCGCCAGAACTGCTGCACTAAGCATGGTTTTCCGCATTTCCTTGGATCCTTTCTATTATCTCAAATATTCTTTGCGCGCATAAAGCCATGCGCTATTCGACTTTGAGAATAACCCGCCCGAAATTGATCAAATTGCAGCTAGTCAATTGTCTGACAAGTCTCAAAGAGATTCACTGATCCTGCCAGGGTGACTAGCATCAACTGTTGAAATCTTAACAAACTCGGAGCCAGTAACCAAGCCAAATATTTTAAATGTAATCGAAGTGTGTTACAAAAAGGAAATATATGGATTGTAAAAAAGGAGGCCATCTAGCCGAGGCTGTGAAGGTGGTCGCGCAGGTTTTCCCGCTCTGCCTGATCCAATTCCTCCGAACTACTGCCCAGGGAGTTCCCAATAGGCTTCGCAGTACTTTTTAGATTTGCTGTCCATGGATAATTTTCGATCTCAAGCCACTGTACTAAGATTTTCATTTTTAGATCTGGAGAAAATAATTTTATAGAAACTAAATTGTCCTGAATCCCGCAAATTTGACCATCCAATATTATTGTTTCAGGATATTTCTGAAGCCGTAAAACTGCATGAATATTGCTTCCAGGTTCTATGGAGTCATTTAAACGGACTGAAAATCCTGATTCACTAAGATTGACGATATTGCCGTTATACACGCGGTTGCCGGTCTCAATTTGCAAATCACCCGTAACAATGTATCTTCGGGAACGCCGCCGCTCAGTTTGAGTATCGCTGTTCATAGACCACTAGATTTACAACTGCAATCTATATATCTGTAAATTCTACTCTTAGCAATAGGGAAAATGGAATTACACGACAACTAAATGAATTGAATCGAGTTAGTCACCTAACGGGGGGAATAAAAATTATTAACGTCGCTTGGACTGCTTTTCCGGCGACAATTTGGCTAAAGTGTCCTGATAGTTCTTCGCCTGGTTATCGAGAATGTAAATTCCGGCGAACACCCCCAGCAAGATAAGCCAGGCAATGAGCATCACTATCGTCAAACCATCCATAGCATCTTCCCTCTAGCAAGATATTCTTATGTTACACGATTTAGTTTTATCAACAAATCATTCTTCACATAATTATTAGGTCCTTTGTATTTGCTTGACGAGTAGAAAGACTTATCGCTAGCATCGAACTTGGCATTTGATTTATAAGCCCATTAGCATGGAATCGAAAGAAACAACAAACCGCTGGCTTGAACGCATACTGATAGCTAAGCGCAGGGATTTAGACCGGGATCGCCTTCTTATTCCGCTTTCAGAATTAGAGAAGAGGATCAAGCCTGCGCAGGCCGGAAGGTTCCGGCAAGCTTTGGAAAAAGCTAGATCAGAGCAACAAAAAGCAGTCATCATATCGGAATTGAAAAGCGCCTCTCCCTCAAGGGGAATCATATGCCGAAATTATGATCCAGTTCGAATCGCGCAAAGCTATCAGAAAGCTGGAGCCGCGGCTCTGTCGATTCTTACAAATCAAGAGTTTTTCTCCGGGTCATTGGATCATCTCAAAATGGTCCGCTCGGTGACTTCCCTTCCCTTGCTTAGGAAGGACTTCACGATATCCGAATATCACCTGTACGAGGCTGTGGCAGCCGGTGCAGACGCTATCTTGTTAATTGTTGCGGCGATATCACCGACAGAATTGAGCCGATTATTGATTCAATCGCACCAGCTTGGCCTTGACGCTCTTGTGGAAGTTCATTCGGCGGAGGAGTTAAAAATCGCTATTGATGCCGGTAGCGATATGATCGGAGTAAATAACAGGGATTTAACGACATTTGAAGTGAGCTTGGACACTTCTCTGAAGTTAATAGCTGATATTCCGGACTCAACCCTTGCCATTAGCGAAAGCGGAATAAAAACTGCTAATGATTTAGTTAGATTGCATAACGCTGGATTTGACGCTTTTCTCATTGGAGAACGTTTTATGGATCAGCCCGATCCCGGATACGCGCTCGCGCAGTTTTTGTCATCCTTGCCAAATCGACAAATTGCTGCAAGTGGACAATCGTTATGACATGGATCAAGATTTGCGGAATCAAACGCCTGCAAGATGCCGAGACAGCAGTGGCTGAGGGTGCCAATGCGTTAGGTTTCAACTTCTGGAAGGGGACGAAGCGGTATATAGATCCCGATGAAGCAGCCCGTATAGTTACAAAGATGCCTGCATCCGTTTGGTGCGTGGGAGTATTTGTGGATGAGACAGTGGAGCGGGTTCTGGAAATCGTTCGTTTGAGCGGTGTAAATTGCGTACAACTGCATGACAGTGAAGGTCCTGAATACCTGGATCGTCTGAGCCATTTAAAGACTTTCAAGGTTTTCAAGGTAAAATCAAATTTCAAGCCTGAGGCATTACTGTCATTTCCCTCCGTGACGGCGTTTCTGTTGGACGCGTACGTTGAAGGAGTACCCGGTGGCACGGGTCAAGCATTTGACTGGGCCAGCGCGGTACAGGCCAAACGCTATGGGAAGGTTATTTTAGCCGGTGGACTGAACCCAGGAAATGTCGCAAAGGCTGTCGAGTTTGTCCAGCCATGGGGAGTAGATGTAGCATCAGGGGTTGAAGTCGAACCGGGTATTAAGTGTCCAGAAACGATCAGAAATTTCATTCGCGCCGTTAAAGAGGCTGATAAGAAGCTTCTGGATCAAAGTCAACATAGTAGTGTTGCGGACAAAAATCATGCGCACGAACTACTTTAAATGTCCGGTATAACCTAATGAATATAAAGCCAGATATAACATCAGAAGCATCGGGTCTTACAGGACGCTTTGGGCTTTATGGAGGGAGGTTTGCTCCAGAAACCCTCATGCAGCCATTGATGGAGCTTGAGTCCTCCTACTTGGCAGTACGGACAGATATTGGTTTTCAAAAAGAGTTGGACAACTTGCTCAAGCTATATGCTGGGCGGCCAACTCCACTGTATTACGCCAGCAGACTTAGCGAACATTTGGGCGGAGCCAAAATCTATCTCAAACGCGAAGACCTCCTTCATACAGGCGCTCATAAGATCAACAATTGTTTGGGGCAGGCATTGTTGGCTAAGCGCATGGGAAAGCGTCGCATCATTGCGGAAACCGGCGCAGGTCAGCATGGCGTGGCTTCTGCCACGGTATCGGCTCTCTTAGACTTTCAGTGCGTGGTTTACATGGGTGAAGTAGACATGGCGCGCCAGCGTCTGAACGTATTCAGGATGCGCCTGCTGGGAGCGGAAGTCCGCGCGGTAACGGCTGGCAGCCGCACACTCAAAGAAGCCATCAGTGAAGCAATGCGCGATTGGGTAACCAACGTGGAAGACTCATATTATCTCCTCGGATCAGTTCTTGGTCCGCATCCATATCCATTGATGGTCAGAGATTTTCAACGAGTGATCGGCCAGGAAGCTCGCCAACAAATCATGGCGGCTGAAGGCCGTTTGCCTGACCGGCTTGTGGCCTGCGTGGGAGGAGGTAGTAACGCGATCGGCTTGTTTTATGAGTTCCTGAACGATGAATCAGTAGCAATGACCGGGGTGGAGGCAGGTGGCCGTGGGTTTGAGTTAGGCCAGCATGCCTCTAGATTTCATGGAGGAAGCCCTGGTGTTTTGCATGGCGCATATACATACATTCTTCAGGATGACATGGGTCAAATTTCCACTACACACTCGGTTTCCGCAGGGCTCGACTATGCAGCCGTCGGGCCGGAACATGCCATGTTAGGGGATCTGAAGCGCGCTGAATATACTGCTCGTACAGATGCTGAAGCGCTCGAAGCCTGTCGGCTTTTGAGTCGCATGGAAGGAATTATTCCTGCTTTGGAATCTTCCCACGCCATTGCTGAAGTCATCGAACGTGCGCCTTCAGCAAAAGGTCAGGTCTTTATTGTTAACCTTTCCGGCAGGGGTGATAAGGACATGGAGATTTTAGAGCGAGAGTTGAAACTATAGTGTCGGTTTATTCTTAACAATTTAATTCATTATGCCCACACGAATTGTCGAGTGCTGGAATAAATTACATCAACAAGGCGAAAAAGCTTTCATCGGCTTTGTCATGGCCGGAGACCCGGACATTCCTCGGAGTATTGATGTCGTCCTTGCATTAGCGGAAGCCAAAACCGACATCATCGAATTGGGCATTCCATTTTCCGAGCCAATTGCGGACGGCCCAGTAATACAAAGGGCCGGGGAAAGGGCTTTGAAAAATGGCGTGAATCTTCCTCTAATTTTGGACATGGTGCGCCAGATACGGAAGAAATCCGATGTTCCTTTGCTCTTGTTTAGTTACCTTAATCCAATATTGCGATACGGACTGGAAAGGTTCGCAAAAGATACAGTTGCTTGTGGCGCTGACGGGGCGCTCATCACGGACCTCAGTGTCGAAGAGGCTGATCCCTTTGTTACGCAAATGCGCTTGAACAACCTCGACACGGTTTTCCTCGTTGCTCCCACCAGCACGGATGAGCGCATCAAACGCGCGGCGGAATTGTCAACCGGCTTCCTCTATGCCGTAAGCCGCACGGGGGTTACAGGAACTCGAGAGCAATTATCCGATACGGTTACTCCTCTTTTGCGACGCTTGCGAGCCTTTACAACACTGCCCGTCGGGGTTGGATTTGGAATTTCACGTCCAGAGCATTTGGCGCAATTGACTCCGATGGTCGATGGCGTGGTGGTAGGAAGCGCGCTTGTTCGCTGCATTGAGGATCATCAAGAAAACCCTGCTCTGCATGTTGCCCAAATGGTTCGTTGGTTACGAGAGGGTTTCACAGCGAATAGCACGTCCAAAGGAAAGTCATCATCCGCTAATATGGCATAATGGGTTCGTCGCAGATGATCCAACGGATGCCATTAAATAATCGAACTGTAGCCATGGATATTACGGATTGGCGTAAAAAAATTGATGAGATTGATCGCCGCCTTGTTGAGTTGCTCAATGAGCGGGCTCGCTGCGCGACTGAAATAGGTCGCATCAAGCTGCTCAACGGCAAGCCCGTCCAGGAAATTAGCCGGGAAGAAGAAGTATTGCGAAATGTGGTTGAGCTGAATCGAGGCCCCTTGGGAGAGAATGCCCTGCGGGAGATTTTCAAGAAAATAGTAGAAGAAGTTCGCCAAATGCAACAGAAATTAATTCAGTCAGAGCAAGACTCGCTGCAACCATTACCCACTAATAGGGACTCCAAGAAATGATGGAAGCTCCGATGACTCATATTCATCAAATAACAATTTGCGGAGTCGGCCTCATTGGTGGATCGCTTGGCTTGGCATTGAAAAAAGCTGGTTTCAAAGGGAAAATAGCAGGTTTTGGGCGACCGGTCACGATGGAAAAATGTCAGCGTTTGGGAGTCATTGACGCAGGCTATTCCAATTTAGCAGAAGCTGTGGCCGATGCTGACGTTATCTACCTCTCTGCACCCATACTGACTAATCTCGAATTATTGAGCAAACTTCCTCCTCTTGTTAAAGAAGGCGCATTAATTACCGACGCTGGAAGCACCAAAGCGGTTATTTGCGAAAAAGGAGCTGCGCTGTTTACTGCAAGTAGCGTATTCGTAGGTGGACATCCTATGGCTGGCAAAGAGACCACTGGTTCCGAAAATGCCGATGCTGACTTATACCAAGGCGCCCGCTATGCGCTTACACCCTACAGCAGGCACCATTTGGATCCGCCGATTGTGCGCGAATTCATGCAGTGGCTGGACCGCATAGGAGCAAGAATCCTTATCATGGACGCGGAAGTTCACGATGAGATCGTTACATGGACCAGCCATATCCCTCAATTGGTTTCCACTGCTCTAGCTGTTTCTGTTTTGGAGAATATCCGCACGCCGGAAGATCTGGAGCTTTCCGCTGGAGGCTTGAAGGACGCTTCCCGCCTTGCTGATAGCTCTTATAGGGTGTGGAGAGATATTTGTCTTACCAATACTGAGAACCTCGAACAGGCTCTTACCAGCTTTGCTCAAGCCCTGGAGCACTTGCGCGATAGTTTGCGTACTAGGGACCTTGAGAATTTGTTTGATCGAGCCAATGCACTCAGGCGGCAATTAAAACCATCAGCCGCACCTTGATAAACGGGACTCTATATGGAATCCAACACAATTGTCATCGTGAGCCTGCATTCGCCGAAGGAGAAATTTTGGGGCCGCCTTCTATCCCTGAACCCTGCGGGCGTTACGTTGCAAGGCATCGACTTGAACACGTTTGACGATTGGCTTGGACAGATTGCCGCTGCCGAACCCCACTTGCTCAGACCTTCCACTGTTTTTTACCCTATGCATCGCGTAGAGCGGATCTCAATGGATGAGCCATCGGGGGACATCCCATCCGTGGAAGGACGTTTTTCTCTGCGCATTGGAATAACTCTGCTGGAATATCTGACCATTGATCGGTAATCCAAAAAGTGGACTATCCCAGTTCTTAAAAGTTGTGTTTCTCAGAAGCAACTCTCAGCGAATCATTACGTCCCAGTTTTCGGACTATCCGTGGCGCTGATCAGATTGCGAATGTAGTTCACCAATTTCCATTTCTGGTCGTCCTTAAGCCGACCTTCCTGATTTGGCATATTGCCCTTGCCCTTGGTAATCATCGCAAATATAGCGCCGTCGCTGACTCCTTTCAGCGTTTCAGGATTCTTGAGATCTCGAATATCCCACTTTTGCTCTTGAGCTAAGCTGCCCTTCCCATCACCAGTCGTACCATGACACAGTGCACACTGGGATTCGAACAGGGATTTACCCTGACGAAGGCTTTCCTCATCTGGTTTCAATGGATTTTCAAGGGCTGCTTCTTGTGACGTGATTTTCCAATCCTGCAATTTTCCGTTTGCAGTGTCTTGAGCAGCGGCTGGTGATATTAGACAAACCACGGCCAGCAAACCTGGTATTTTTGGTATCCGCATCGTACTCCTCCCTGGGATAACGTTCATCTTCGGATCGATTTTTATAGCCGGGCGCCTTGCCAGTTAGGCACGACCAGCATGCGTGTGCGGAAATTGAGATAAGCAGAAGGGGTGCGTGCCTTCTTTACAACTAACCTGCCCCTTCATCATTTGACTGGATGGTATCACGGATTCAGCGAGGATATAGGGAATATTACAGAGATTAATTAATCTTAGAGCGTGTTAGTTTCAGATCATTTCATCCCCTGCCATCGCTTTACGATGCCGGGGTCTATTTGAAAAATATCTAAAACGCGTCCAACGGTGTGGTTGATGATATCGTCAACTGTTTTTGGGAAGTTATAAAACGCAGGAACCGGCGGAACTATTGTAGCGCCAATCTCGGCTGCCTCGGTCATTCTCCGGAGATGGCCGGTATGCAGCGGCGCTTCGCGAACCAAGAGCACCAATGGGCGTTTTTCTTTCAATGTAACATCGGCTGCCCTGCACAGAAGGTCCTGGCTTATGGAACCAGCTATTGCCGACAATGTTTTCACAGAACACGGAGCAACGATCATCCCATCCACGTCGTATGAACCGCTGGATATAGGTGCGCCTATATCCTTTACATCATAGTAAACATGCGCTAAATCGCTCACCTGCCTGACCGTATACTCCGTTTCAAAAGTGATCGTCTGGCAGGCGGCTTTGGAGATCACAAGATGAGTTTCTACGCCGGAAACTTCACGCAGAATTTCCAGCAACCGGATACCGTAAATGGCTCCAGTGGCGCCGGTGATCCCTATGATAATGCGTCTGATTTTAGCCTGAGATTCCTTGATAGGCGATGACAGCCTTTCATCAAGCGGTTTACTCTTGCGGCGGTATTTCGTGTTTGCCATGTTCGGTCTGTCACTGTATAGAAATTGTCCCAATAATTGTAAAACGGTATCGTGCCATTTCCTACAAATGTCAGAAGAATTCCTAATGATTTACATTTGTTAGCCGATAACTATTACGAGAAATCAGTGCGTTGCAGAGTTCATAAACGTCCCGCTGCACAAAGGCATTGCGGAGGAATTGTACGAATCGAGACCATATGGTTGAGGCAACGGAACAACTGAGCCCGCTGGCGAGCGAGTTACGCCAGGGGTTGCAAAATAAGGAATTCCACCTAAATTATCAGCCTGTTTTCCATTTGGGTACGGAAAAGCTGGCTGGATTTGAAGCGCTGCTTCGCTGGATGCACCCCGAGCGCGGATGCCTTCATCCTGCCCAGTTTTTATCCATCGCAGAACGAAATGGTTTGATTGTTCCTCTAATGCAATTGGCATTGCGGGAAATGACCCGGCAAGTGTCACAATGGCACGCAGATTTGTCTGTGCCACCGGAATTCTTAGTAACTATGAATTTGCCATTTAAGTATCTTAAACAGTGTGATTTAGACCGAGACCTTGATGATTTAGTTCTCGATAATAACCTGATTCCGCAATTAATACGTTTTGAGCTGTCTGAAACGGATATTCCAGGCAACGAAGAATTTCTATCAAATGTGATTGATCGTTTGAACCGCAGGGGAATTCAAACACTCATTGATGATTTTGGCGCTGGGGAGGACCCGCGAGGTTCAATTTCACGGCTAAAATTTTCTGCTCTTAAAATTGATCGCAGCGTGATTCGTAACCTGGATTCTCATTATGCCAAGCGGTGCGTGGGGGCCATCATTTCCTTAGCTCACGGCAATGGCATGGATGTTTATGCTAAAGGCATTGAAAACAAGGTCCAACTTAACTTATTACGGGAAATGGGTTGCACCATCGGTCAAGGGTTTTATTTTTCTTCTGCGCAAGAAAAAGACTCCGCGTCTTTATTTCTGTCCGAGAATCTCCAGGAAGATTCAGGCAGTGGTGTGCAAACATCTCGCCTGTTGCCGTTTGATCTATTCTCCGGCTTAAATTACGAAGAACTAAACGAAGTTGCGGTGCAGTGTAAGGAAATTATTGTCCAGCCCGATGCTCTGGTGATTCGCCAAGGTCAGGTCGGCAACCGAATTTATTTCCTAGAGGAAGGATCTGTCTCCGTATACAAAGGTGATGCTGAGTCAGCAGTGATGCTGGGGATTTTCGAAGGTCCTACTGTATTTGGAGAAATGGCGATTATAGACCCTGAAAGAATTCGCACGGCAAATGTTCAGAGCGTCACCGCCCTGAAGGCTTTATCTATATCCATCGATACCTTCAAGCCGCTTCTGCGTCGCATGCCGACTCTTGCCGGCAATCTGAAATATCTGGTCAACTCGCGATCCCGCTAACTGCTCCGCTCGGAAACCTTCCGCTGCATCACACAGATAAAATTTCTTTTTCTTTATTTTTCCCCGCTTCGTCCAGATGCGCAATAGCCTGATCGGTTACTTTTTGAACCTCGTCCAGCGCTTTACGCTCTTCGTCTTCAGCAATTTTCTTATCCTTGAGAAGTTTCTTGAAGGCTTCATTACAATCTCTCCGAAGATTTCGTGTAGCAGTTCTGTGTGCTTCTAAAACCTTATGCAGATGACGGACCAATTCCTTTCTTCTGTCCTCCGTTAAGGTCGGAATCGGAATACGAATTACTTTCCCGTCATTGGCAGGATTTAAGCCGAGGTCAGAGCCGCGAATCGCTTTATCTATCATCGGCAGAACGCTTGGATCCCACGGAGCCACCATCAAGGTAGTGGGATCTGATACGGACAGCTTGGCTAGTTCTTTCAGTTGCGTCGGTGTGTCGAAATAATCGACACGAATATGATCCAGGATGCTTAACGAAGCGCGGCCCGTGCGTATTGCAGCCAGTTCGTTGCGCAGATCGTGCTCAACTTTTTCCATCTTCTTCTTGGCTTCCTGAATGAGTGTATTTGTCATGTTTGTATTTAGACCTCGCAATTCGTGCGACTACTTAGTCACCATTGAACCAACCTTTTCCCCTTGGATCACCCGCAGGATGTTGCCGGGCACATTCAGGTTAAATACTATGATCGGGAGATTATTCTCGCGGCACAGTGAGATGGCGGTAGCGTCCATAACCCTTAGGTTTTGCGACAATATCTCCCGGTACGTAATTGCTGGAAACATCTTAGCGTCTTTAACTTGAATGGGATCGGCATCATAAATGCCATCCACTTTGGTCGCTTTCAAGATGACTTCCGCGCGCACTTCCATGGCCCGAAGGGCTGCGGCAGTGTCCGTGGAAAAATAGGGGTTTCCGGTGCCCGCTGCGAAAATGACCACGCGGCCTTTTTCCAGGTGTCGAATGGCGCGGCGGCGGATGAATGGCTCGCCAATTTGGTCCATGGAAATTGCCGTCATCACGCGCGTGGGCACGGATATCTTCTCCATAGCGTCTTGAAGTGCCAGTGCATTGATGACCGTAGCCAGCATCCCCATGTGGTCTGCTGCCACTCGGTCCATTTTTTTAGCCGAGGCTGCTATGCCGCGGAATATGTTTCCACCGCCAATGACCAGCGCCATCTCGACGCCGCTGGCGTGAACATCCCTAATCTCTTCCGCAATTTGGATAGCGCGATCAGGATCTACACCATATCCCTGACTTCCGCCCAGCACCTCTCCGCTGAGTTTCAACAGGATACGGTTGAAGATGGGTTTGGTTCCCATGGGAGGAAACTATTGGCTGACCGCTGATGGTTGGTTGGATGTGTCGCCCACTTTGAAGCGAACGAATCGCCGCAATGTGATGTTTTCACCAAGCTTTCCAATGGCAGCGGCAATTACCTGACTCACCGTCTGGCTTGGATCTTTGATAAAGTGTTGGTCAAGAAGGCAGACTTCCTCGTAGAATTTTTCCATCTTGCCTTCAATGATCTTCTCGACTACTTTTTCCGGCTTTCCCGATGCCAATGCCTGCGTCCGGTAGATATCTTTCTCTTTGGCCAATATTTCCTGAGTGACTTCGTCTTTGCTTAGGAATCGCGGGTCAGTTGCAGCAATGTGCATAGCAATATCATGTGAAAGTTGCTGAAATACGTCCGTCCGCGCGACGAAGTCGGATTCGCAATTCAGCTCAATCATCACGCCGATCTTACCGCCGGCATGGATATAAGAGCCGACAAGTCCTTCCAGTGTGGCTCTGCCAGCGCGCTTTTGCGCCGAAGCCAGGCCACGCTTGCGCAGCACGACCTCAGCTCCCGCAAGGTCCCCCTTGGCTTCCGTGAGCGCTAATTTGCAGTCCATCCACGGCGCTCCAGTCTTATCTCTTAAATCCTTGACCATTTGAGCCGTAATCCGCTGTTCTGAAGACATGCTTGGTTAATACGTCCTATTCTTTATTGGTAGCTTAGCGTAGCTTGTAATGATTACGATAGCGCAGCTTCGTAAGATACTTATCGGTAACGCTGGTTTGTCATAACTTAAATTCGATGCGACAGGAAATCGAATATCACTTCAAAAACTGTGGCGGGCCGTAACATTGGTAGTGCCGTATGATTCATCGCCTTCAGCCTGATCTTCACTAGTGGCAGGTTCGCTAAATGGCATATCCACAATCGGCTCACTGCTCGTTGAAGCTGCTGGTTCTTGGATAGCTGCGAGCGGTGCACCGGCTTCTTCGGCTTCATCGGCTGCTATCCTGTCACGCTCCATTACACTTTCTGCAGCCATTTGTTTGCCCTCTAAGACTGCATCAGCAATTTTGGAAGTGAATAATCGAATGGCTCTCAGCGCATCATCGTTGCCGGGAATGGGCCAATCGACTTGTCCTGGATCACAATTGGTGTCCACCACGCCAATCACGGGTATGCCCAGCTTCTTGGCTTCCTTTACAGCGATCTCTTCCTTGAACGAATCCACCACGAAAAGCGCATCCGGCAGCACCGGCAGGTTCTTGATTCCGGCAAGATTCTGCTCCAAATGCTTGCGCTCGCGCTCGAGCCGAATCACTTCTTTCTTCGGTAGCAGCTCATAGCGGCCATTCTGGGACATATCGTCGAGATCTTTCAACCGCTGGATCGATTTTTGTATGGTCGTAAAATTGGTCAGCAAACCGCCGAGCCAGCGCTGGTTGATGTAATACATTTCACATCTCTTGGCTTCTTCTGCGATAGCTTCTTGCGCTTGGCGCTTGGTCCCTACAAACAGGATGAGCTTGCCTTCTGCCGCCAGTTGCGTTGCAAATCGAGATGCTTCCTTAAACATTCGGAGGGTTTTCTGGAGATCGATGATGTGTATTCCATTTCGCTCGCCAAATATAAACTCCTTCATTTTCGGGTTCCACCGTTTGGTTTGATGGCCAAAGTGGACTCCCGCCTCCAGCAATTCTTTCATTGGAATCGTCGGCAAACACCCTCCTTATACTATTAATCAAATTCTTATCGTGTGCTTTATTTTAGCACTCTTCCGGATGCACGGGGAGCTTCCGGTATTACCGCTTGGAGAACTGGAAGCGCTTGCGGGCGCCTTTCTGCCCGTATTTCTTCCGTTCTTTCGCTCTGGGGTCGCGTGTCAGCAAGCCCAGCTTTTTCAACTGAGGCCGCAACTCCGCATTAAAACGAAGCAGTGCTCGTGCTATGCCTAATCTGGCTGCTCCGGCCTGGCTATTTACGCCGCCGCCGTTGACCGTAATGAGCACATCAAAATCCTTCTGCTTTTCTATCGATAACAAAGGAACTCGCACGGTCACCCTCTGCGTTTCCGATGGGAAATATGCGTCCAAGGTGCGGCCGTTTACCTTGTAATCTCCACTGCCTGGCCTAAGAAATACCCTGGCTATGCTCTTCTTCCGCCGGCCTGTTCCCAAATACTGCGTTTTTGCAACTGCGCTCATAGATTACTTCGCCTTCTCCAACTGTAATATTTGCGGCTTTTGTGCTTGGTGTGGGTGCTTGTCATCCACATACACCATCAATTTTTTCCCCATGGCTCTCCCAAGTTTACCCCTCGGAAGCATGCCCAGAATCGCATCTTCCACGATTCTCTCCGGGTGCTCCGCGGACTGAATCCGCGCCGTCTTTTCCTTTAATCCACCTGGATATCCGCTATAGGATCGATACATCTTCTTCTCTAACTTATTCCCAGTAAAACGAATCTTTGCTGCATTTAGCACGATTACATGATCTCCGAGGTCTAAAAACGGGGTATAGACTTCCTTGTGCTTTCCTCGTAAAATTGTTGCCACTTGGGTAGCCAGACGGCCCAGCACCTGGCCATTGGCATCCACCACAAACCATTTTTTAACAATTTCCCCTTCTTTGGGGAGATAAGTGTTCATTTGCTCTTCCTTTGCAAGATGTTCCAATCGTTTAGAATAGCCAGCTATAGCAGTATTGTCAAGGAATCCATCGGCTTGCCGGCGGCAAGTTACTGTTCGCTTGGGGCTTAATATACTGACCTACTTTACGGCTTGTACCCTAACCGATGTAAACTGAAATCGTGGTTAACCAGGATATTCGACGAGCTTGCTCCACCCATTTTTACGACGTCGATTGCGAGAAGTTTTTGCGTAATTTCCTTGCCGAGTTTCATGCTTCTCCCCAACCGGATAGCATTGTGGCCGGTGTTGTTCCCCATGCTGGCTGGGTCTATTCCGGGGCGGTAGCGGCACAGGTTTTTGAGAATATCCGAAAAAAAACTTCACCAGGAACTTTTATCATCCTCGGCGCCGTTCACCGCTGGGCAGGAATCAATAGCGTATACGCTCGTGGGGCCTGGGAAACACCTTTTGGCAACATGCTTATTGACGAAGAGTTGGCGGAAAATATCTTGCAGGCAACTGCTTCTTGGACCGTAGAAGAACCCAAGGCTCACAGTGGCGAACATTCCATCGAAGTTCAGTTGCCCATGTTGAAGTTGTTATTCCCTAATTCCAAAATTATTCCTATTGCAATTAATCCTGACTCTCGTGCCGTTCCCATTGGGCGTACCATTGGTCAAATCGTCAAAACTAGCAAACAACACACTGTCATAATCGGTTCGACGGACTTGACTCACTACGGGGATGTTTATGGATTCACGCCGATGGGTTACGGTCCCCGCGCCCATGCTTGGTTTCGAGACAACGACAACCGCATCCTTCGCCTAGCCGAGGAAATGCAGGCGGAGGAAATAGTCCCGGAATCGCAAGAGCACGATAACGCCTGCGGAGCAGGCGCGCTGGCAGCCACTGTTGCTGCGGCTCGTGAATTAGGCGCCATACATGGGTATGTGATTGAGCATACGGACAGTTTCTCCGTCGTCCCTGAAAAGGAATTCCGCATGGGAGTCGGCTATGCGGGAATTCTTTTCTGAGGCAATTGGATATGCGGATTTTACAGAGTTCCCACGGCTCTGCCAGATGAAGAAGAAACTCCCTTTGAAAATCCTCGTACTTCCTCTCCGGATTCTGAATCTTGATGGGATTGAATCATCTCCTGAACCATTAGATGACTGTAAGTTTAGTGATATTGTATAAGATAGGATTTAAGGATATGGCATTATGATTTCGGCTGATTCCTATCAAAGTACCAACGGAAAACCGCGCATCGAGCGTGTCTTCCCGCAGGCAGCAGTGCCTGGAGGCGAATTGCAAGTCTGGGGCAGTGGCTTCTATTCCCACGGTTCATCCCGCGCGCTTGTCCAGTTTGGCAGCATTGAAGGTTCCTTATTGGTCAGTTCCGACCGCTACTTAGTAACTCGCGTCCCAGATGGCGCGGTTAGCTGTAATCTTCTTGTCGCAAATGAAAATATCTCCAGCGCCCCTTTCCCGGTGGAGATCGGCGCTTCAATCGCTGACGAAGTTCATCCAGTCGCTAACCCTGCGGTTGATCACGATGGAAACATCTTTGTAACCTTCAGTGGCCAGCGTGGCCAAAAGGTTCCGGTTTGCGTTTATAAGATTGATGCTAACCACGACAAAAAACCTTTTCTGACCGAGCCGATGAACCCAACTGGCATGGTATTTGATGCAGAAGGGTATCTGTACATTTCCAGCCGCAACGACGGCAACATCTATCGCGCTTCTCCCAATGGAACCTTGACTGTCTATGCGGAAGGAATGGGCATCGCTACGGGTCTTGCGTTCGATCATCAGGGTTTTCTGTACGTCGGCGACCGCAGCGGCACCGTGTTCAAAATTTCTCCGGATCGCAAGATATTCGTCTTCGCTACCTTGGAGCCTAGCATCTCGGCATACCACTTAGCCTTTGGCCCCGATGGATTTCTCTATATCACCGGCCCTACAACGTCTAGCTACGATTCCGTAAACCGCATATCCACCAATGGCGATGTTGAGAAATTTTACCGCGGCTTGGGCAGACCTCAAGGGATGGCATTCGACATTGCCGGAAATCTTTATGTGGCTGCATCGCAGGGCGGTCGCAAGGGAATTTTCCGTATCAATCCTGCCAGGCAATGTGAGCTGGTCATTGCCGGCACAGGGCTTGTCGGCTTGGCATTCATGAAAGGGCCTGCCGTTATCCTGGCTAGCAACCAATCCTTATTCCATCTTAATTGGGATGTAAAAGGTATGCCGCTCATGGGGTAGTTCTTGCGCATTCCCTGCCCCCTACTGATCCAAATTGTTGATGTGCTCAACTGACGAGATGGTCGCAGAAATCATCGCTATTGGTTCCGAACTGCTTACACCTCATCGCACCGACACGAATTCCCTTTTTATAACCGATCATTTGAATCGCATCGGAATCGAGGTGGTTCTTAGAACAATTGTAGGAGACGACCGCGAGCGATTGACTCAGGCGCTGGCATTGGCGCTGCAACGATCCGATATCATCATTACATCTGGCGGCCTCGGGCCAACCGAGGATGATTTAACTCGCGAGTGTGCCGCAGCAGCTCTGGGTAAAACAATGTACCGGGACAGCTCTCTGCTCAATGAAATTGAGGAACGCTTCCGGTCCCGCGGACTCACGATGCCCTCTGTTAATTTACGGCAGTCGATGGTCATCGAGGGTGCCCAAGTGCTCAGAAACCCTCGCGGCACTGCTCCAGGACAATGGATCAATCATGACGGCAAAATGCTGATCCTTCTTCCAGGACCTCCTCGCGAGTTGCAGCCGATGTTTGAAGAGATTTGCATTCCTCTGTTACAGAGAACAGGGCCGCCATCGGTCCTCCTCGCCAGATCATTGCGTATCACGGGCCTCACCGAGTCTGCCGTCGAGGAACTTGCGGCTCCGATTTACACTCAATACAACAATCCGGTCACCACAATTCTGGCATCCCCTGGAGACGTTCAGCTTCATCTCCGAGCCAAAGCAAGTCAATATTCTGAAGCGAAGTCGTTGTTGGACGAACTCTCCTGCCAATTGGAAGCGAAACTGCGTAATTACATCTATTCCACCAACGGAGATTGTCTGGAGAAAGTCGTTGGAAATCTTTTGCATCAGCAAGGGCAAACTCTGGCTGTCGCCGAGAGTTGCACCGGCGGCCTTCTGGCGGAACGAATCACCGATGTTCCTGGCAGTTCGGATTACTTTCTTGGCGGCTTCGTATGTTACAGCGATTCATGGAAGTTGAACTTTCTGGATGTGCCAGCGGATGTTTTAGAAAAGCATGGTGCTGTGAGCGAACCCGTAGCCAGGCTTCTCGCAGAGGGAGTGCGTAAAAAAGCAGGCTCCACTTACGGCATCGGCATCACGGGAATCGCCGGTCCGTCTGGATCGACTCCATCCAAACCCGTAGGGCTGGTTTATCTGGCTCTCGCCGCTCCAAAAGAAACTCAGGTCTTGCAGCGTCTTTATCCGGGCGAAAGGGAAATCATACGCTGGCAGTCCACACAAGCTGCTCTGGACATGCTGCGACGAATGATCGTCAGCACAATGAAGTAAGCTGTATTTCTTTCCATCATGCGTTTATTTATTGCCATTGATCTTCCTGAGGAAATTCGCAGCAAAATCTCTGACCTTTTAGATCAACTCAAACCAATGACGCGCAATGTACGTTGGTCACGCCCGGAGACCATGCATATCACTCTCAAATTCCTCGGAGAAACATCCCCGGACATAATGCGTTCCGTTAGCAATCGGCTCAGCACATTAACAAATTCCCTTCCCTTTCACTTGCGTATCCAGGGTGCCGGGTATTTCCCCAGTGAAGTCTCACCCAATATCATCTGGTTGGGTATTGAGGCCGGCCCGCCTTTGGAAACCCTCGCAAACAAAATTGAGGCATGCCTTGTTCCTTTGGGTTTCCAAAAAGAAACTCGGCCCTTTTCGCCTCACCTCACTCTTGGCCGTCTTCGCAGCAAGGACTCTATTCCAGTCGTTAGGCAGTTTCTTTCAGACCCTGATCGCACGAATTTTGGCAGCGGATTTGAAGTGCGCGAGTTTCACTTATATGAAAGCCAGCTATCTCCGGGCGGCTCGGTATATCATAAGATTGCGCGATTTCCGCTGGTATCCACATCAAAATGACACAGAATCAGCCCATCCATACCATTGCCATTATCGGTGCTGGCGGCTGGGGAACTGCTCTTTCCATCGTCCTCGCGAAAAAAGTGAACACCATCCGGCTTTGGGTTTATGAGCCTGATCTGTGCGCGACAATAGCAACTCAGCGCGCGAACCCAATCTACTTGCCCGGATTTCTGATTCCTCCGAATGTGACTCCAACGAATAACATTGCAGAAGCGGTAACTGGTTCTGATCTCGTTATCCTTGTGGTTCCTTCTGGGCATCTGCGGGAGGTTGTGCTGAAGATTGCTCCCTCCATCAAACAAAATCAAATTTTCCTGAGCGCCACAAAAGGTCTGGAACGCCGCACCCATCTGCGCATGAGCGAAGTCATCGCAGAAGCCCTGCCACTCGATTTGCATCCACGAATAGCAGTTCTATCAGGCCCTTCCTTCGCTAAGGAAGTCGCCAGTGAACTCCCTGCTGCGGTGGTTGTTGCTTCTGCCAATTTAGACCTGGCTTCCTTGCTGCAACAGAATTTATCCAGCTCTTCATTGCGCTTATATACGAACACCGACGTCACAGGAGTCGAGCTAGGCGGCGCGCTCAAAAACATCATCGCCATCGGCGCTGGTCTTTGCGAGGGATTAGGGTTAGGTTCAAATGCTATCGCTGCTCTCATCACCCGCGGACTTGCCGAAATGACGCGATTGGCCTGTGCATGCGGCGCTCGCAGAGATACCCTCTCCGGGCTTTCCGGCATGGGTGATCTCGTTTTAACCTGCACCGGTGCGCTCAGCCGCAATCACTGGGTAGGCCTCGAGCTCGGCCGCGGGCGGACCCTCAATGAAATCCTCGCTTCGATGTCTATGGTGGCCGAAGGGATAGAAACTACAGCAGCGGCTCGGGACCTTGCCCGCCAGAAGAACGTTACCATGTCCATTGCCGATCAGATTTACTCCGTCCTCTACGAAAATCAGCCTGCTCGCGATGCAGTGAGCAAGTTAATGGAACGGACCTTGAAAGCGGAGTTTTAATCGCGGTTGGTTAATCGCTTATTTGAAAGCCAATCGTTTGTTGCACGGAATCGCCCAAATAAATTTCCACCTGCCATACTCCTGTTTCTAAACCTGCTTGCAGGGAGAATACTGTTATGGCAATAAACCCGTTCGTTTTCGCGACAATTCTTACAGGTTCAGCGCGTAATCTCTTTAACTCTCCATCTGGCCCCCTCAAGCGCACGGCATAGGCATTATCCCCAAGTTTTCCACTCCACTGGCTATAGACAACAATCCTTTTGTCTTCTGTCATCGAAAATGCCGTGCTGGGGTTCGCTGGTTCGGAATCGCGCACATCTTTATAAAGCCCGGCTTGTATTAGTGCCGGTTTTTCCGCTAGCCAGGGTAAGGTGGTTGTATCCTTGAGGAAACTATACAGAGCAAATAAAATAAATACCGCCGGAACCAAAAACTTTGTCCACGCTGGCGGTTCCATGCGCTTGGGCCCATCTGGAGTTGTTTCCGGCTCCATTTCCTCCGGCTCGATATCCCTAACTTCAGGGACCTGCTCTTCAATGGTTTGCTTTCTTGGAGCTTCTTGAGAACGCCATTGCCTGGGCAAATCTTCTCGCCCGGCGGGTTTATCCGCTTCCTTGATCACTGCCGGTGGACTGGCGCTACGAACTAAAGCTCCGCAAAAGTTGCAAACAGCACGATCCTTCTGCACGCTCTTGCCGCAAGTTGGGCATTTCATCGAATCTTCACCTGATTCCTTTGCATTAGCTTCCCTATGCTACAATTTTGCATTATCGGTCGTCGAGTATCTTATGAAAATCCTTCACCGGCAGTTTCTCAAAGAAGTCGCAGCTCACGGACTGCTGGGACTCATACTTTTTACTTCTGTTCTTTTTCTGCGGGACACCACTCGCTTGTTGGAATTGCTTTTGCGTGAAACCGCCGTATGGCAGGACTTGGTTTCGCTGTTGCTGATGGCATTCCCTCCTTTATTGACCTTTACGGTCCCGGTAGCTGTTGTTGTGGGTTTGGCGGTGACGCTCAGCCGCATGGCGAGTAATAATGAAATCACCGCGATGCGCGCCTGCGGTTTAGGTGTCAGGAGCTTAGCCCTGCCTGTCAGTATCGTCATAACCATCGGTTGCATCTCCGGAGTCATTCTTTCGGTGTGGCTTGCTCCATTAGCAAGTCAAAAGAGAGTAGAGGTCGAACGGCGCATTGGCCTCCGCCAGATTCCCTTGCGGTTGCAGCCGCGGGTCTTTGAAGAGAATTTCCCAAACTATATTCTCTACGTTCGCGACGTCACTAGCGGTTCGAATCCTCTTTGGAAGGGCATTTTTCTAGCCGATGTCTCAAATCCTCAAAAACCCAAGGTGATTCTGGCAAATGATGGATATCTTCTCAGCAATCCTGAGGAGAACAGATTTCAGCTTCATTTATTGAATGGAAGCAGTCACGAGATCGGCGGATCGCCGGACGAATATTCTATCGTCACATTTTCGGAGATGGATTTACCCGTCAACATTCCGCCACCGCAAGTTCCATCCGTGAAACCTATCGGACGAAGGGCTACTCCAGAACTTCACGCAGTGTCACCCAATGCCCCGGATTGGCTGGATGCAAACATTGAATTCCACCGGCGTTTTGCGCTCCCCATCGCGGCGCTTTCTCTCGCCTTAGTCGCAATTTCCTTCAGCCTCTTTTCCATTCGGGGTGGAAAATCTTCCGGCATGGTGCTGACCGTTCTGATGGTCCTGGTCTATTACACGATTTTCACCGGCGGCATCAGCATGGCTCGCCAGCAAGTGGTCCCTCCTTGGATTGGGGTTTGGGGCGCAAATTTCCTGTTCGGCTTGCTCGGCATCATTTTATTAATGCGCGCTGACCGCATAAACTTCTCGATGGATTGGTACGAACGAATTGCCAACCTTCCCGCTACTGCATCCGCATACTTTTATCGCATATATCGGCGCGATCCCCTGTCTGTCCAAACTCTGCCTCACTTCCGGCCAAACATTCGGCGAACACTGGACCGCTATGTGGCGAAAAGTTTTCTTGCCTATCTGGCTATCATCCTTTCAGCCCTCGTTTTGCTGACCGAGATCGTTACTTTCTTTTTGGACTTACTGAATGACGTGTTGAAAAATCAAATTCCCGCCAGCATGGTTTTCAGCTACTTCTTCCATCTGACGCCTTATCTCATTTATGCAACCATGCCATTGGCCGTGCTGGTAGCGGTCCTGGTCAGTATCGGCATCCTGAATCAGCGCAACGAAATCGTTGCCGCAAAAGCTTCGGGTATCAGCGTGTACCGCTTGGCTATGCCCATTTTTGTTCTTGCCGCTGGTCTTGGATCATTGCTTTTTCTGTTTGAGCATTTCTATGTGCCGTCCGCGAATCGAGTCCAGGACGCGATTCGAAACCGCATCAAAGGCAGGCCTGCTCAAACCTATTTGCGCCCAGACCAACGATGGATCATGGGTGAAGATTCCAGAATTTATTATTCCAATTTTTTCGCGCCAGAGGAAAACGTTATGGGTGGGGTCACGGTCTTTGAGATGGACCGGGAGAATTTTTCTCTTACTCGCCTCATATCAGCCTCCAGAGCAACTTGGGAGCCTTCTTTGTCTGGATGGATTTTCCAGTCAGGCTGGGTCCGGGAATTTGACCAAAACGCAGTGGTCCATTTCAATGATTTCCGCGTACAGCTTTTTCAGGACTTGCACGAGCCTCCTTCGTATTTCCTCAAGGAAGTCAAACAGTCCATCCAGATGAATTTTATAGAGCTTGGGCGTTACATCCAGGAACTTCGCCAAAGTGGGTTTGATGTCACTTCACTCTCCGTGCAGTTTCACAAGAAGTTTTCCTTCCCTGCTTTTACGCTGATCATGGCCTTGATCGGTTTGCCATTTGCTGTTTCCAACGAGAGAAAGGGCGCCGTTACTGGCGTTGCCGTTGCTTTGGGCATCGCTTTAGTTTATTGGGGCGCCAGCAGTCTTGCCGAGGCTTTGGGAAATCTGAACGAACTGCCCCCGGTTTTAGCCGCATGGTCACCAAATCTTCTTTTTGGCCTCGGCGGAATTTATCTATTCTTAAAGATTAAAACTTAATTCACTTCCAGTGGTTGACCATCATCGACAAAAAATGGGAGCCTCTTGCGAAGCTCCCTTATCCAGCAATCGTTGCTTTGACGTAGTGCTCAGTATTGCGGTGATTTGTAAACCGTCTTGCCTCCCAGCGATGTCAGAAGCGTCTTGATCGTCTTGATCTGGTCTGACGGAATCGTGAAGTAGTCCTTGTCGATCACGATAAAGTCGGCCAGTTTCCCGACCTCCAGCGACCCGATGTTCTTTTCATTAAACAACTGCTCGGCGCCCCAGATCGTTGCCGCTTTCATCAAGTCGGTGCGGTCCATGGATTCGCGCACATTGTACGTCAATCCATCGTGCGGCATCTTTCGGCTTACAAAGAACTCGATGAAGCCCCAGATGTTCCCATCCCACTGCTCTGGATAGTCCATATCCTTCGCGTAGTATGCCACTTTGTTCAAATGAGCATCGGTATTGAATACCGGGTGCCCGCCGGCATCCTGGTAGCTCTTCATCGGCGCCATCCAGGTCATCACCTGTTCCCCGTAAACCTTCAGGAACTCGCCGCCCTTGATGTTGCCCTGCACTTGGTATCCATTAAATGCCGGCATCACGCCGTAATCGGCCAATCGCTTGATATGATCCGGACGAATGATCGGGTTGTGCTCCGTGCCGATGCGCAGCTCCCGCACCTGTGCCACGGTCATTCTGCCGCTTTTCACTTCCTCATCCAGCAATTTCAACAAGGAGTCGTAGGTGCCATCACTGTACGTATGCAGAAAGCTCAGTCTCAGGCCCGATTGAATGGCTGATTTGACCTGTTCGAAACCCGCTGCTGCATTGTAATCGGTTGGCTGAGCGTTGCAATCCCGGCGAATTCCACTCGGTGCGTTCGGGTTGATCGGCTTTGATGTCGTGCAGGTTAAGCCAGATTCCCAACCTTCGTTGGAAACACCAGCGTTCCAAATGTAGTCATTGCCAATGCCTCTGAAATCGCCTACATTTCGGTAAAAGAACGCTAACCCCCCGCCTGGTTGATTTACTTCCGGCTGATTACCCCACAGCGTTCCCAGGTACCAGCCCCAGCGGACCGGCATCTCGCCGCTCTGATAGAGCAGATTGTAGGTCTTCATGATGGATGGCGACCCGTAATAGTGATTCCCGAACGTGGTCACGCCTTGCGCCGATACGCATTCCAGAAGTTCACGCTTCAGGAAGTCAAC
Source organism: Acidobacteria bacterium RIFCSPLOWO2_12_FULL_54_10 (assembly GCA_001767075.1). Classification (GTDB taxonomy): domain Bacteria; phylum Acidobacteriota; class Terriglobia; order 2-12-FULL-54-10; family 2-12-FULL-54-10; genus 2-12-FULL-54-10. Next base: position 55,514 of record MEKX01000067.1, read on the forward strand.
TTTTTCCGTCTCGCGTCCTTTCATCAGGATGTCGAAGACCGTCGCTGTGCGCGCCGTCAACCCCGCCGCTTCCCAACCCAATATTTTCAGGAACTCGTCTTTCGCTTTCGTATTGTGTGCTTCCGGGCCGATGGCTTCGCTGCTGAATACCAGCAACGGATTATTCGGCGAAAGGGTGTCCAGATATTCGCGTGTTATCGTTCCGCTGCTCCCGTCCTGCTGGCGAAACAGCGCATGGACGATCTTCCGTGATTCCGGCAGTGTTTTGCCGCCGAATACCGATGCCCAAATCCATTTGCCTGGCCCCATTTGCGCAGCCCGGTCGCGAACCCCTTTTTCCAGGTTCCTCAATACCTCAGCCTGCTCGGTGCCTAACGCATAAGTGATCTTCAGTTGCGGATCGTTATATCGCTTGGAGGTTGCCTCGCCTTCCGATCCCAGCCAGTGTTCCACTGCCCACAGATGCGGATGCGTGTGCCCGTCAATCAATCCGGGCAGAACAATGCGCCCTTTCGCATCTACTACTTCCGTATTCGGTCCTGCTAAAAATCGCATTTCATCGTTCGTTCCACGGGCGATAATGCGATTATTTTTCACCGCAAATGCTTGCACTTGCGTGTTGCTGTTGTCCATGGTGTGAACTCGCCCATTCACCACAACCAGTTCCGGATACGCTTTCAGTAAATCCAGCTTTCTTGTCGCATCGTCTTGCGCTTGCAGCAGCACTGGCATCAGTAAAGCAAACATCGCCCAAGCCGCTTGATATAATTTCCAATTCTTTCTTATCATCTGCGCCCCCTTATATAAATTCCTGAAATGCTTAGGGCAGAATGACCGTTGTGAATTCGGCATTCTGCCCTAAGAAATTAATTAAAAGCTAACTCCTAATAAGCAGCATCCTTGTAGACCGTCTTGCCTCCCACGGATGTGAGCAGCGTTTTGATGGTTTTGATCTGATCGCCAGGAATCGTGAAGTAATCCTTGTCGATCACGATAAAGTCGGCGAGTTTCCCGACTTCCAGCGACCCGATGTTCTTTTCGTTCAAGAGCTGCTCGGCGCCCCAGATCGTCGCGGCCTTCATCAGGTCCGTGCGATCCATGGCTTCGTCGCGGTTGTAGTAAAGCCCGTCGTTGGGCATTCTGCGTGTAACGAAAAACTCGATGAACCCCCAGATATTGCCATTCCATTCTTCTGGATAGTCCATGTCCTTTGCGAAATAAGGCACCTTGCCCAGATGCGCATCCGTATTAAAGACCGGCTTGCCGCCGTCTTTCAGGTAGGTCTTCATCGGAGCCATCCAGGTCATCACCTGTTCCCCGTAGACTTTCAGGAATTCTCCGCCCTTGATGTCGCCCTGCACCTGATATCCATTGAATGCCGGCATCATGTTGTAATCCGCCATCCTCTTGAGCTGGTCAGGCCGGATCATGGGGTTGTGTTCGGTACCGATCCGCAAAGCGCGAATCTGGTCCTTGGTAACCTTGCCGCCAGCCACTGCATCGTCGAGAAGCTTCAGGAGCGAATCGTATGTCCCGTCACTGTAAGTGTGCAGGAAGCTGATGCGCAAACCATTTTCCACGGCAGCTTTCACATTTTGATAACCGCCTGCCTTCTCATATTCCGTCGGCTGACTGCCGCAATCGCGCCGCACTCCGCTTTGTGCATTCGGGTTGATTGGTTTGACCGTCGTGCAGGAAAGTCCCGACTCCCAGGCTTCATTCGACACGCCTGCATTCCAAATGTAATCATTGCCGATGCCCCGGAAATCGCCCACGTTGCGGTAGAAAAAGTTCAGGTCGCCGCTGTCGTTGCCTGTCGTGTTTATACCAGCTTCCAGTTGGTTGCCCCACAGCGTTCCCAGGAACCACGCCCACCGTACCGGCAATTCATTGCGGGACACGAGCAAGTTGTACGTCTTCATGATGGAGGGCGAGCCGTAGTAATGGTTCCCGAAAGTGGTTACGCCCTGCGGCACCACGCACTCCAGCAGTTCCCGCTTCAGGAAATCCACTTTGTCGTTGTCCCTGCCCTTCAGCAGAATGTCGTATAGAAGAGACGTCCGGGTGGTTAATCCTGCAGCTTCGTACCCTATCATGCGGATGAATTCGTCCTTTGCCCTGGTGTTGTGCACTTCCGGACCAATTGCCTCGCTGCTGTGCATCAGCATCGGGTTATTCGGAGCTATCGTATCCAGATACTGCCGCGTCAGAGTGCCGGACTGCCCTCCCGCTTGTTGAAACAGCGGGTAAGTCATTTTGCGTGACTCAGGAATGTTTTTGCCTCCGAAAGCCGTCACCCAAATCCATTTGCCTGGTCCCACGGCCTGAATTCTCTCCCGTGCCACGCGCTCTATATTTCGCAGAACTTCTGTGGGGTCGTTGCCCATCGCATATCCAATCTGCAATTGCGGATCGTTGTACCGCTTGGCTGTCGCGTCGCCCACGCCGCCCAGCCAGTGCTCCACGGCCCACAGGTGCGGGTGCGTATGGCCATCAATTAGCCCCGGCAGCACGATCCGTCCCTTGGCGTCGACCACTTCTGTCTTCGGTCCCGCCAAGAATCGCATCTCATCGTTTGTTCCGCGGGCGATAATGCGATTGTTTTTTACCGCAAATGCCTGCACCTGCGTATTGCTGTTGTCCATCGTGTGAATGCGCCCGTTCACTACAATCAATTCTGGATAAGCATTCAGCAGTTCCAGCTTTCTCGCTGCATCCTGCTGTGCTGCCATCCTCCCCGGCAACGCTAGTACAACCAGCGCCACCACCAGGGCAAAACGCCAAATCATATTCCGATACCTGCTATGCATGATTTCCTCCTTATGATTTTCCGTGCGGGAAGCCGCAAATTTCAATTTGCTATTCCCGCATATTAACTTGTTCCGAAACTATTTAGAAGTTCGCGTCTTTGTACATGACTTTGCCGCCGACCGCCGTCAGTATCGTTTTGATGCTTCCAATATCGTCAGCGGGAATCGTGAAATAATCTTTATCGATGACGATAAAGTCAGCCAGTTTCCCGACTTCCAGCGAGCCGATGTTCTTCTCATTCATGGCCCCTTCCGCTCCCCAGATCGTTGCCGACTTCATCAACCGTTCCTTGTCCAATGCTTCGCCCCTCGCATAGGTAATGCCGTCATGCGGCATCGTCCGGGTTGCGAAGAACTCCATGAACCCCCAGATGGTGCCGTCCCATTGCTCTGGATAGTCCATGTCTTTGTAGTGCACCGGGATGTTCTTGCCCAGATGCGCATCGGTATTGAAAACTACGCGCACTCCGGCATCGGCCATGGATTTCATCGGTGCCATCCAGTTCATATATTGCTCGCCGTAGGACTTCAGAAATGCGCCGCCCTTGATGTCTCCTTGCACCTGATAACCATTAAAGGCAGGCATGACGTTGTACTTCGCGAAATCGGCAAATTGATTGGGCCGGATGATCGGGTTGTGCTCCGTGCTGACCCGCAGCGCGCGAATCTCTTCCAGCGTCATTCTGCCGGATGTCACTTCATCACTTAGCATTTTAAACAATGCATCGTAAGTTCCGTCGCTATAGCCGTGCATGAAGGCGATTCTCAAACCGCTTTGCAGTCCGGCTTTCACGCTCTTGTAGCCTGTTTTCTCATCATAGTTGATTGCCGCTTTTGCGCAATCCAGTCTTACGCCGTCTGCTACGCTCCGTCCAGTTCCTTGCGCTGCCACATTCGGCAGAGGCGTGGCTGTCGTGCAGGTCAGTCCCCCTTCCCAGCCTTCGTTGGTGATTCCTGCGTTCCAGAAATAATCGCCGCCTATGCCGCGGAAGTCTCCGGTCTCTTGGCTGAACGCGCGGATGATGGCATCGGTAATTTCAGGTTTATCCTTGTCGTATTTACTCACTATGTTCCCAGCGCCGGGCACATAGTATGCGAAACGCACCGGCATGTCGTCATTCTGATGCAGCACATTGAACGCCTTCGTAATTAACGTGGAGCGGTCGAATCGGTCGCCGAACGTCGTGACGCCCGCCTCGGCGATGCATTCCAGCATTTCCTGCTTCAGAATTTCCGCTTGCTCTTTCCACCGTCCGCGCATCAGGATTTCAAACGGGATCACCGTCCGGGCAATAATGCCGGTCGCCTCGTAACCGACAATCCGGTCCATCTCCTGCTTCGCCTTCGTGTTGTTCTGTGATGGTCCGATCGCTTCGGTCGCGATCAGCGATACCGGATTGTTCGGCGCCAGCGCATCCAAAAACTGCGTGGTAATCGGCGCTGAGCTGCCCAGCGACGCAAACAACGGACTGGCAATCCTGCGCGATTCCGGAATGCTCTTGCCTCCGAATACCTTCATCATGATCCATTTGCCAGGGCCCATTTCCTGCGCGCGATTGCGGATGCCTTGTTCGATAGACCGCAGAACCTCCGCTTCGGTGTTCCCTAGCGCCGCAGTATATTTCAATTGCGGGTCGTTATATTTCTTCGAGGTGGCTTCTCCTTCGGCTCCGAACCAGTGCTCCGATCCCCACAGATAAGGATGCGTATGCCCGTCGATCAAGCCGGGCAGCACGGCCCGCCCCTTGGCGTCGATCACCTGGGTTTGCGGACCAGCCAGGAAACGGATTTCGTCGTTGGTTCCCAGCGCCAGGATGCGGTTGCTGCGCACGGCCATGGCCTGCACCTGCCTCATCTGCCCGTCAATCGTGTAAATCTTGCCGTTCACGACAATCACTTCTGGATATGCTTTCAGTAGTTCCAGCTTTCTGTTCGCGTCCTGGCTGTATCCGGCAGTCGCAACAATAACCAACAGCGCAAACAGCAGGCTTGTGTGTCTAATATTGCCTTTCATATTTTCTCTCCCTCTTTTCTCATGAAAACATTTTTGCCAGCGTCAAACGCTGGTTTCTACAAACGCTATGACTTTGAAATGCTCCTAGTAGCTTGGATCGCGGTATGTTTCCTTGCCACCCACCACGGTCAGCAGCGCGCGAACCGTGCCGATTTGATCGTCGGGTGTGGCAAAGTAATCCTTGTTCATAACAATAAAATCGCCTAGTTTGCCGATTTCCAGCGAGCCGATGTTTTTCTCGTTCAACAATTGTTCGGCGCCCCAGATGGTTGCGGCTTTGATCAGCGTCACCTTGTCAATCGCTTCGTTCTTGGAATAGATGACCCCGCTGCTGGGCATCACTCGCGAAGCAAAAAATTGCATAAACGCCCAGATGTTGCCGTCCCACTGCTTGTCATAGTCCATGTCTTTCCACTGCGGCGGAATGTTGCGTCCCAGGTGCGCATCCGTGTTGAACACCACGTGCACGCCCGCGTTGGCCAGCGACTTCACCGGCAGCATCCAGCCCATGTATTGTTCGCCGTACGCTTTCAGGAATGCCCCGCCCTTGATGTCCCCTTGTATCTGGTAACCATTGACGGACGGGTATAGATTGTATTTCCCGAAGCTGGCAGCCTGGTCCGGACGGATGATGGGATTGTGCTCCGTGCTGATGCGCAGGGCGCGGATCTGCTCCAACGTCATTTTGCCGCTGGTAACCAGCCCATCCAGCATGTTGAATATGGCGTCGTAAGTGCCGTCGCTATAGCCGTGCAGGAAACCTATACGCAGTCCATTTTCGACTCCTGCCTTTACCGCCGCATAGCCCTTCTTTTCCTCGTAGGCAATCGCTTTCGCGCAATCCGGTTGTATGCCGTCGGCGACGCTCCAATCCCCTTGCTCCGCCTTGACGGCAGAGTTCGGCAGAATGGTCGCCTTAGTGCAACTCAATCCGCCTTCCCAGCCTTCGTTGGCGACCCCGGCGTTCCAGATGTAATCGTTGCCGATGCCGCGAATATCGATCATCTCCTGATTCAGCAGCCGGATGATCACGTCGTTGTAAGCTGTGTTATTGAATTTGCTGGTGGTGTTCGACCCACCCTCGGAGAAATACGCATGGCGGATGGGCATATCGTTTTTCTGATAGAGCAGGTTGTAAGCCTTCAACACCGCAGGCGACCGGTCGTAGCGGTCTCCGTAAGTCGTCACCCCCTGGTAGGACAGGCACTCCAGTATTTCCCTCTTCAGCATATCGGCCATGTCTTCCCAGCGGTCTCTTAAAAGAATCTCGAAAGGAACCACCGTCCGCGCGAAAATCCCAGTGGCCACATAGCCCAAGCGATCCTGCATGATTTTCTTCGCCATCGAGTTGCTCTCGGTTTGTCCGATGGCTTCGGTGGCGTAAAGTTGTACCGGATTATTGGGAGCAATCACATCGAGAAACTGTACCGTCAGCGGCCCTTTGGGGCCATCGGATGCGAACAGCCCTTGCATGATCCTCCGCGATTCCGGCAATGTGTTGCCGCCGAACAATTTGGCGACGATCCACTTGCCCGGTCCCATCTCCTGCGCTCGCTGCCTCAGAGTCTGCTCCAGCGCCCTCAATAACTCCGCGTGATTGTTCCCCCTCACCGAGCTCCACTTCATCTGCGGATCGTTGTAGCGTTTCGATGTAGCTTCGCCTTCTGCCCCCATCCAGTGCTCCGCGCCCCACAGGTTCGGATGTGTATGCCCGTCGATCAGCCCGGGCAGCACATGGCGGCCTTTGGCGTCGATCACCCGGGTATTCGGCCCTGCCAGGCTCTGGATGTCTGCTGTTTTTCCGATTGCGACAATTCTCTCGCTGCGGATCGCCAGCGCTTCGGCCTCGCTCATCGAAGCGTCGATGGTATGGATCTTGCCGTTCACCAGAATCACATCCGGGTAAGCACGGAGCATTTCCAGCTTGCGATTCGCGTCGGTGATCTGTGCACTCCCCGAAGCGATTGCAATAACTAAGGCTATTGCGAACATGAAGCACCTAATTATGGATCGATTGCGCATCTTTCCTCCTCATCTTTTGAATACAAGTCTGTGGCTTTCTGCTGTTGAGTCTTACTGCTAATAATTCGGTTTAATTCAAAAAGTAAAAAAGGCTGCACTCAGTCGTTTCCCGTCACCATTGCTTCAGGAAATTTCTCGTGCAGCCTGTCATTGCTTCTCTTTCCTAGTACGCCGAATCCTTAAAGACCACCTTGCCGCCGGTTGCGGTTAACAGAGTCTTAATGGTCTTGATCTGGTCTTCTTGGATTGTAAAGAAGTCCTTGTCGAGAACGATAAAGTCAGCCAGCTTACCGACCTCCAGCGAACCGATATTTTTCTCGTTCAGAATCTGCTCGGCTGCCCAGATCGTAGCTGCCCTCATCATGTTCACTCGATCCATGGCTTCACTTCGGTTATAAGTAATTCCGTCATGCGGCATTTTGCGCGTCACAAAGAACTCGATGAAGCCCCAGATGTTTCCGTCCCACTGCTCAGGATAATCCATATCCTTGGCATACACTGGGATGTTCTTGCTCAGGTGAGCGTCAGTGTTAAATACCGGATGCGCCCCTTTATCCATTAGGCTCTTCATCGGCGCCATCCAGGTCATGTACTGTTCGCCGAACGCCTTCAGGAAAGCGCCGCCCTTGATGTCTCCTTGCAACTGATAACCATTGAACGCCGGCATAATGTTGTACTTGGCGATCGTTTCCACTTGGTCCGGCCGGATCATCGGCGTGTGTTCCGTGCTGATGCGCAGCGCGCGAATCTGGTCAACGGTCATATTCCCTTTCTTGACCTGTTCATCGAGCAGATGGAACAGGGCATCGAAGGTCCCATCGCTATAGTGATGCAGGAACCCAACCCGCAGGCCTGCCTCCACCGCAGCTTTCACCCTGGTATATCCAGTCTGCTCATCATACTTCGCCACCATTTCGTCTGAGCAGGATGTTTTCATGGCTCCATCCCGCAAAATCCGGGCGACCTTGGAAGTGGGCATCTTCACGTTGGTCTTTGGAACCTTCGTGCAGTTCAAACCACCTTCCCAGCCTTCATTCGCCACGCCGACGTTCCAAATAAAATCATTGCCGATGCCGCGGAAATCTCCCAGGTCGTTGTAAAACAGCTTAGCGAATTCGCGCTCTCGTGCTGGATCGCTAATCACATTTTCCGCCAGCCCGCCGCCAACCCACCAGCCCCAACGCACCGGCATTTCGCCGCGCTGGTAGAGGAGGTTAAATGTCTGCATGATGGAGGGTGAATTATAGTAGTGGTTCGAGAAGGTCGTGATGCCCTGCGCTGCCACGCATTCCAGCAGTTCTCGCTTCAGGAAGTCCGCCTTATCATCCAATCGGCCTCGGAAAAGAATGTCATAGGTCACCGAGTTCCTGGCCGAAAGCCCCTGCACCTCGGTTCCCAGGTATTTCACCATCTCTTCTTTCGCCTTGGTGTTGTTCGCTGCGGGTCCGATCGCTTCGCTGGCCATCAGCATCAGCGGATTGTTCGGCGCCAGCGTATCCAGAAATTGCCGCGTCAGCGTGCTTGGTCGTCCGTCCTCGAACGTAAATAGCGGATACGTAATCTCGCGGGATTCCGGAATCGAGTTGCCGCCGAAAAGGCCCACCCAGATCCACTTGTTTGGTCCCAGTTCCTGCGCCCTCTCGCGGACCAGCCGCTCCGTATTCCGCAACACGGTCGCGCCGTCGTTGCCCCGCGCATAGACAATCTTCAATTGCGGATCGTTGTATCGTTTCGCCGTAATATCTCCCTCGGCTCCCAGGCGATGCTCTACGGCCCACAGATGCGGATGCGTGTGCCCATCGATCAGCCCGGGCAGCACGCGCCGCCCCTTGGCATCCAGCACTTCCGTCCTTGGCCCAGCCAGGAACCGCATTTCGTCGTTGGTTCCCAAAGCAATAATGCGGTTATTTTTCACCGCCAATGCCTGCACTTCCCGGTTGCTCGAATCAATCGTGGAGATTTTTCCATTCACCACGATCAGTTCCGGATAAGCTCCCAGCAGTTCCATCTTCCTGGTCAAGTCGGCCACGGTCTGTCCAAACGCCGTCCCTGCCGCAAATATAATGGCCATAGCCACTGTCAATAAACACTTCCTGCGTATGCTATTTTTCATGAATTTTATTCCCTCCTACCCGTCGATCAATTTCGGCCAGGCATGGTGCCTCTGACCTGCTCTATCCTGTATTTTTTCTTAGTGGACACATTATACCTTCTGTCAAGTCCAAGCTCACGTCTTTTTATGAGAATTTCTACTGCCTTCCCGAAAGCTGATATCCCCCTCATTGAGTAGGCGGCCTTCCTGTGCAATTTCTTTCAATATTTTCTGCTTAAATGCACCGCTGGCACATCTCGTGATTGCAACCGAGCCAATCTGAGCCGCGCGCGTCAGCAAGCGGGCCGGTTTGGTAGCCACGGCACGCTTTTTTTGCCGTGGGCTTTTTCCCCTTTGCTGTCATCCCGAGCGAGCGCAGCGACGAGGGATCTGCTTTTATATTTCCCATCTGTGAAATCTGCATATCCTGAGCGCAGTCGAAGGGCTTGCCGAGGGGTGGCCTTTTTTTCCATTGCTGTCATCCCGAGCGAGCGATGCGACGAGGGCTCTGCTTCTCGTGCATTTCTCTCGTTGGTGTATGTCGCTCGGAACAATGCACAGCCCCGCAGGTGCGAAAGAAACAGCGCGCTACAATAAAAGGAGAAACGCTCTGCTGTTTGACAGCCGTTTTCGATTGATGGTTTAATAATGCCATCCGTGGGCCTGTGGCGCAGCTGGGAGCGCGCTTCAATGGCATTGAAGAGGTCAGGGGTTCGAGCCCCCTCAGGTCCACCATATCTTTTCATTCATACTAAACTGTGTGCCCCATCATAAGCTTTGCCGTCTTTCTCGCTTTTTCATCCCTTCTCACTCCTCCATCATTTATTCCCTGCCGCTTTTCTGCAACTAATGCTATACTTAAGTCGAGTTTGGTGCAGTCCGATTGCTTTGAAGGCAGCCAGTTAATGTTTGCTTCCCACCCAGTTGACTCTCTCAAATTCAATTTAGCTTGTGTCTAGGATATATTCTCGGCCCCTGCTAATCATCCGTATTCATTTACGGAATTCCAAGGAGAGTAGATATGAAAAATTTGTTTGTTGGAAACATCAGTTTCCAAACCACGGAGAGCGATTTAACTTCGCTTTTCGATCCGTTCGGCGAAATTACCAGGATCCAGATCGTAACGGATCGCGATACCGGCAGATCGCGTGGCTTCGCCTTCGTCGAAATGACCAATGACGAAGATGCCGCCAAAGCCATCGAGGCCTTAAATGGTAAGGAATTGGACGGTCGTGCTTTGAATGTAAACGAAGCGCGCCCCAAGACGGACCATGGCGGGGGTGGGGGTGGGGGCAGAGATCGCGGTGGCTACGGTGGTGGCGGTTCAGGCCAGCGCCAGCGTCGCGAAAAACGCTGGTAGTCAGCCTGCAAAATTTCCGGCCAGGGACTTTGTTGAGTCCCTGGTTCATTTCCCTGGAGGTCTTATGGCTACAAATGGCAAAGCTACTTTTCAAAAGATGCAAAAAGAACGAGCCAGAAAAGACAAGCAGCAGAAAAAAGCGGAGCGCCGTGAGCAAAGAAAAATCGAGCGCAATGTGATCTATCGTGGTCCTTCTCAAGATGAGGATATCTCTCCGGAAATGGAAAACGGCTCGGGAAGAATGCAATCTGGAGATCTCTCATCCAGCGATTGACAATCGCTCGCCGTGCTTCTCTCTTCCAGTCTCAAGCGGCTCAGGTTTCGATCACGCCTTCGCAACCTCTTTATTGCTTCAATTAGGTGATTCAGAAAGGACCGGAACCATGTCAGCACGCACTGGAGACAAGGCCAGGCATCATCGTCTTCGTTTGCGCAAGCTTGCTCGCAGGCAGCGCAACGTCGAGCTCCAAAAAAAACTGGCCGCCGCAAAGCTCGCGGCTGCGGTCGCTCCAGCTACAGCTTAACCAGCATCGCCTTACCGCACCCCTTCCGGCAGGCGGACCATTAGGCGATTTCTTGATTCCACATTGTTTAACTAGCAGCAGCCGGAAAGGTTGAAACATGAAGACCATGATCCAATTGGAGGGTTTCACCGTTTCGCACACCTCCCGCACCTATAACTACCGTGTCATTTATGCTCCCGGTGATTCGCGCCTCTTTGCCGTGCACATCCCATTGGAATCGTTTCGCGCCACTCCCCTGAAGTTTCAGGATGGTCCTCTGGTGACCCGTGAGCGTCTGGAATTAGAATTGGGTAGGGAAATACAGGGAGCGACCACTGAAGCCAACTTGAATGTCACCGAGCCGGATATTCTGACTTATCTGGATAAACACTACCCTCAAAAAATTCGCAAGAACATTACTTGGTTGCCTAAATCATCCTGATTTCGGACCAACCCCTCGCAGCCGCCATACTCAAATTCACGTCCCAATCCCCTCAGTGGCTCATGGAATAAATAAGATAGTTGATCCCGAACCGCAAGGCCTCGGTTGACGGCCCCAGCGGATATCTTGGCTGGCCGATCCACTCCCAAAAATCCCCAATATCGTTGTTGTGGTTGATTATCATGCACAACCGCCCGCTTTCGTCGAAATATCCATAAAAAGTGGGCTTCTCGCCTCTCCGCCGCCGCCCTTTGGCAGGCGGCTCTACATCCAGCGTCGGAATTTCATAGAACGTGTGGAATATCGGGTTATCAATCGTCAGCTTCTCAAAGCTCCGCTGCGGAAAAACTAGCCGCATCTGCTCCTGGAACCAGTCCAGCAATTCCTGATTATCAAAATCATCCACAATGGCGAAGCCGCCGCGATTAAAATATTCCCGTAGATTGACCACCTCCCGCTCGGTCAATTCCATTTCGCCCACTTCGCTGAAATACAGCATCGGATACAAGAAAATCTCCTCGCTGTCCAGTTGCACAATAACGTATGCCTGTTCGTGCGTATTGATGCGCGTCGCTTCATTGGCCAGATCCAAAATATGCTCTTCGGCTGCGGGATAATCGTGCGCCCATCCTGACCCATAGGCGTTGTATTGCACCCGCGCAAAAATCAGTTCAGTCTCGTCGAGATTCCTCTTCGCGTCGAAATCATCCATCAAGCTTCCAAACTGCGCAAACCGCCGCTGTGCGCTGCCTCTCTCCAATGCTGCAATGCACACCAGCAGCAGCGCCAACGCAACTGTTCTCCAGCGTCCTTGCGTCATCTTTGAGATTTTCCCGCCTCAACTTCCGCGCATTCGCGGTCGTTTTATTCCTTGTGGCTGCCCTCTCGCCTCGTGCGCCATATTTCAATCATTCCCGGCACTCCCGGCAAAAGCGACACAACAATCACCACCGCGATCACCCAATGGATATGCTTGTCGATGTTCGGAATCGTCGCGCCCAGGAAATATCCGAGCAGAGTCATCCCACATACCCACCCCACTCCGCCCATCACGTTATAGCTGACAAACCGCCGGTAGTGCATCTCTGCGGCGCCCGCCACCGCTGGCGCAAAAGTTCTTACGATGGGCACGAAGCGCGCAATCACAATCGTCTTTGCGCCGTGCTTTTCATAAAAAGCGTGCGTCCGGTCCAGATGGCTGCGCTTGAAAAACCGCGAGTCTGGCCGGTTGTAAAGCGCCTGTCCCGCGCTGCGCCCGATCATATATCCCACCTGATCTCCTACCACGGCGCTGATCGACCCCAGGATCAGCAGCGCCGTCAGGTCCAGATGCCCTGCCGCCGCAAACACCCCAGCCGTCACCAGTAGCGAATCTCCCGGCAGAAAGAACCCCACGAACAACCCGGTCTCCACAAAAAGTATCGCGCACACCAGCGCCGTCCCGCCCAGATGCCCTGCCGCCGCAAACACCCCAGCCGTCACCAGTAGCGAATCTCCCGGCAGAAAGAACCCCACGAACAACCCGGTCTCCACAAAAAGTATCGCGCACACCAGCGCCGTCCCGCCCCAGGTGATGATGCCCTCGACGTCGGTGACCATGCGCAGCGCTTCGGCCATCCATTCCATCGTGGTTCCTTTTCCCTCGCTAATTCCGCTGCGCCTGCTGTCGTATTCCATTTCAGTCTATCACCCATACCTTTCAGTCCTGATATGTTAAACTGTGCGTTTATGTGCCCGCGTCTCTTCGCGGCACAGGGCGGTCTTCAGCACTATATTTTTTTTCGCAAGCAAAGGAATCCTCAATGGCAAAGAACCCTTACCGGCTTTCTACGGACGTTGAACCTCTGCACTATCATATTTCTCTCACCCCCGATCTCGCCAAATTCACGTTCTCCGGTAAAGAAACCATCATCGTTCGCTTGAATAAGGCGGCTTCCAAAATCACTTTGCATTGTCTCGATCTCAAGAACCTCAAAGCGGCTATCCGCACGCCCAAACTCGCCGCCGCCTTCCCTGCCCTGCGCATCACGTTCAACAAAAAAATGGAGACCGCTACGTTGGATTTCGGGCAAATCCTGAAAGCCGGGCGGGCGGAGCTTACGCTGGAGTGGGAGGGCGAACTGAACGACAAGATGCACGGCTTTTACCGCACCTCTTATCTCGTCAATGGTGAAAAGCGCTGGGGAGCCGCCACGCAGTTTGAAGCCACTGACGCCCGCCGCGCGTTCCCTTGCTGGGATGAGCCGGCCACCAAAGCCACGTTTTCAGCATCGCTCACCGTCCCGGACCACATGACGGCGCTTTCCAACATGCCCGCCGAGGGTGAAACCAAGGCCGCAACGCCCGGTTGGAAAACCATCCAGTTTCAAAACACTCCGATCATGTCCACCTATCTGCTTGCCTTTGTTGTCGCTGAATTAGATTCTCTGGAATCCAAGGACGCTCACGGCATCCCGGTTCGCGTTTGGACCAGCCCAGGGAAAAAGGAGCAGGCCCGCTTTGCTCTCGAGCAAGCCTGTCATACGCTGGCATATTTCGCCGATTGGTTTGGCATCCATTACTGCTTCCCCAAGCTCGACATGGTCGCTCTGCCCGATTTCGCCGCCGGTGCCATGGAAAACTGGGGCCTGATCACCTATCGCGAAACTGCTATGCTCGTCGACGAGAAGAACTCTTCCGAGGCTGCCCGCCAGCGCGTCGCCCACGTGGTTGACCATGAGCTGGCCCACCAGTGGTTCGGCAATTACACCACCATGGAGTGGTGGACCGACCTGTGGCTCAATGAAGGCTTCGCCTCCTACATGGGACCTAAAGCCACCGATCACCGCTTTCCTGCCTGGCAAACCTGGACGCAGTATATCGCCGACGACTACCTTGCCGCTCTCCACGAAGACAGCCTCAAGAACACCCATCCGGTCGAGGTCCCTGTTAAGAACCCTCATGAGATTCGCGAGGTCTTCGACGCGATTTCTTATAGCAAGGGTTCGGTCGTCAACCGCATGGTGGATCACTACCTGGGCGAAAAGCATTTCCGCAACGGTCTCAACCGCTATCTCACCAAATTCGCCTTTGGCAATGCCACCACGGACGACCTGTGGGGGAGCCTCGAAAAGGAATCCGGCAAACCCATCAAAGCCATGATGGCCCGCTACACGCGCCAGCCCGGCTACCCCGTCCTCCTGGTTGAAGAGAAGAAGTCCAACGGTAAATCGTCATTGCTCGTCGAGCAAAAACGCTTCTTGATTGATGGCAGCCTTGATGCTCAGAAACTGCAATGGCAGATTCCCGTCGGCCATTTCACCAGCCGCCGCAAGGAACCTGTCTACGAGTTCATGAAGTCCCGTACGCACCGCCTCAATGTATCTCTCGAGGATGGCGAATGGCTCAAGCTCAATCCCAGTCAGAGCGGCTTTTATCGCGTGGCCTATTCGCCCGTTCTTTCCGAGCGGTTGGCCGTCGCCATTCGCAACGGTGAGTTGCCCATCGTTGACCGCCTCGGCGCGCTCGATGACGCCTTTGCTTTGGCCCGCGCTGGTTATATCAAGACCTCCACGGCTCTCGGCATCCTGGATGCGTATCACCAGGAAACCGACTACAGCGTCTGGACCGCCATCGCCGGCAATTTTTCATCTCTCGACAATCTGCTCTCGCGTGAGCGTTGCCTTGCCAAGTTCCGCCTCCACGCACGCGATTTCTTCCGCACCATCGCTGCCCAAAAAGGCTGGGAGAAGAAACCATCCGATGGCCACGTCGATGTTTTGCTCCGCGGTCTGGCCCTTCGCAACGCGGGCGGTTACGGCGATACGCAAACCATCAATGAGGCTAAGAGCCGCTTCGAGCATTTTTGCCGCACCGGTGTTCTGGAACCGAACCTGCGCCAGGCTGTCTACATCTTGATTGCGGAAAACGGCGGCGAGTCGGAATGGGACGCCCTGCTGAAAATCTATCGTTCCACGGACCTGCATGAAGAGAAGGTCCGCGTCCTGCGCGCCACTGGCAGTTTCCAGCAGCGCGAAATTTTAACCCGTCTCCTGGATTTTTCTCTCTCCGATCAGGTTCGCCCCCAGGACACGCCCATCGTTTTGGCAGGCGCCTCCACTCATCCTCTAGGTCGTGAGTTAGCTTGGAAATTCTTAAAGAAGAACTGGAAGACTTTTGTGGAACGCTATCATGGCGGGGGAATTGGCCTGCTCTCAAGAACCATCGGCCTGACCGGCGGTTTTAACTCGGCTAAGGATTTGGCTGACGTCCAAACCTTCTTCCGTTCCCATCCGGTCCAGGGCACGGAACGAGCCATAAAGAAGTCCACCGAATACCTGCGCTCCAACATCCGCTGGCTGGACCGCGACCGCAACGACCTGAAATTTTTTTTCTCTAAATAAATCGGCACATTTCAGCGCCGCGACCGTCAGGGAGCGGGCCGGTTCGATCAGAGCCGCAACTGTCAGGGAACGGGCCGGTTTGGTAGCCACGGCACGCACTTTTGCCGTGGGCTTTTTCTTGTGTTTTTCAGAGCTGCAACCGTTCAGGAGCGGCCACTCTCGCACAGGCTGTCATTCCGAGCGAGCGTAGCGAGTCGAGGAATCTGATTCTGTTTTTCTCCCGTCTCTTGTCTTCCCAACTCCCTATTCTCTACTCCCTACTCACGGTCATATTTTCGTAGCCACGGCACGCTCTTTGTGCCGCAACGTCCTGAGCCTGTCGAAGAGTGGGCTTTTTCTTTTTTCCGTCATCCCGAGCGAGCGCAGCGACGAGGGACCTGCACTTATGTTTTCCATCTGCGAAATCTGCGGATAATCCTGCCTGGCCCGATCTTGTCGTGGGCGTGGGCTTTTATCGTTTTGAAATTTGTGCTTTGAAATTTGAAATTGTTTAGGATTTAGAGCTTGGGATTTAGGATTTGATATTCCCCCGCCTCTTGTCTTCCCCCACTCCCTACTCGCCATTCCCCACTCACCTGCTTATTGCGGATTGCCCTGCTCGTCCTGCATCTCGCTTACTGCACGGCAATCGTCACACTATTGCTCGTCTTGGTTCCCACCTTGATCTGCAAGGTCACCGCGCTTCCCGGCGCCACGTTCTGCGGCACTCTGGCGTTCACCTGATACAATCCTGAATACGCTGGCGCCAAGCCCGCAAACGGTATGTCCTGCGGCGTTAAAGTTATTCCTCCGATAATCACCGTGGGCTTGGTCTCCATCTCGCTCAAGGGCGAACTCGGCGCAACCTCCCCTGAGCTGACCGGCGGACTCACCCTTCCCAATCCTGTCGCATAAATCGAGATGTAATCGCCTCTGGCCACTGCCCGCGTTGTCCTGCCCGCTATGCTTCCTACAGGCGCGGCAATCACATCCGTATTCGCCAGCAGCACTGCTCCCTGCTGTCCCGTGCCAACCTGAAAGATTCCGGGCGATTCCTGCGCCAGTTGCACCCTGGTCGTCAAGCCGGTCACGCCATCCGCCACGACGACGATATCCGCCGTCAGTCCAAACAGATTTGATGGCATTTGCAGATTGATCTGCGTCGGCGTCACCGCATACAGCGGCGCTTGCACGTTATTCACAAGCACCTGCGTTTTTTCGAGCGTCGTGGGCAGTGCCAGTTTCTCGATCCGCCGCTCCGCGCTGGAAGCCGGCAAGTATCCAGTTGTATCTCCGGTAGTGGCCGCTGTCCTGATAAATCCCGCCCCAAACAACGATACAATCGAGCCGGGGCTGAACGCGGCGCTGCGCTCGAAACCCGCCCCGTTGACCACTCCCCCCAGATTAATAGAGGGAACATCCACTGCCAGGGATACATCCACCACCTTGGTCGGCGCTGTCCCAGAGGGCAGAGAGGCAACCGTGACGGTTCCTTTATATCCGCCCCGCGCTAGCGGCACGGAATTTACGAATACGTCAACTTTAGAAGGCGTCACGCCACTCAATGGTGACGCCGTCAGCCACCCCAGGCTCCCCTCCGTTGCAGCTAATGTAATCCATCCGAGCGGCCCTACCCCCGGATTTGTGATTTGAAAACTTTGCGGTGCGGGATTGCTTCCTTGTGCGATTCGGAACAACAATTCCGGCGGGTCCAGTGATATTTCCGGCGCGCCCCGCAGCGTCAACTGGACTATGATCAGATAGGGGCTGTTGTCCACGGTGCTGCTTTCCAAAACGATCGCGCTGTGATAAACGCCAAGTCCTAGCCCTGTCAAATTCACTGTGGAATTCAGAGTGTCTGGCGTCGACCCCGCGGTTTTTCCTAACCTAAGCCAGCCGAAATTGTCCTGCGATATAACGGACGCGGTATAATCGTGCACCGCAGTGTTTCCGCCAATCACCGTTAACCCGATGCCGGGCATCTGCGGCGGTTGCATCGTCGTGTTTCCGGGCTCGTAAAGCAGCGTGGCTGAGTTCTGGGTTCCGGTGAGCAATACCGGCGTGCCGGTCTGTCCAAACAGTACATCGACTGCAACGGTCTTGACCACCGTCTTCCCCGTGGTTCTGGATTTTCCTGCAATTAATATTAGGTAATACGTCCCCGTATTGATTCCATCTGGCGGGGCTGCGAATATGTTGATTTGCCCAGGCGTTACTCCACTGGTGGGATTCACGGTCAGCCAGTTTCCAGTGCCCGATATTGTCGCCGCCACCGTCACTGTGTAGTCCAGCGGTTCGCCGACGCCAAATATCGTCAGTACCCTTGCATTCGCCGTTCCGCGCACAAATTCAAATTTCTCCGGACTGATTACGATGGACGGATCTTGCGCCCAGGCCAACTCCCTGCCCGCCGCCATGCTCAGCAGCACGAGCAGCAACCCCAGCGATCTTCGCGTTATTTCCTTAATTTGCATATTCGATTTCCTGCTTTGCATTCACTTTAATCTCTCATTGTCGGGAATCCTAATTTTATCCCATTCAGCTTTTTGCGCCAACCCTGCAATCGCGTCTCAAGATGCCTGCTCTATCAACCCATGATCTGTTGTATAATCGCCCTACATCAGGATTGGAGTCCAATGTTTGCGTTTGGAGGAGATCATGAAATTTAGCCGCTTCATGTCGCCTGTTTTACTGGCGTTTTTCGCTACACTCAGTCTGGCGCAGAATAAGCCGCGCGTCGCTGTCCTCGATTTCGAGTATGCCACGGTGCAGGATTCCGTCGCTTCGATCTTTGGAACCAATATGGACATCGGCAAAGGCATCGCCGACCTGCTTGTCGAAGACCTGGTGAAAAGCGGAGCCTACTCGGTCATTGAGCGCAAAGCCATCGAGAAAATCATGCAGGAGCAGAATTTCTCCAATAGCGACCGCGCCGACCCCGCTTCCGCTGCCAAGATCGGCCAGCTCCTGGGCGTGGACGCTATCATCCTCGGCAGCATTACCCAATTTGGCCGCGATGACAAATCCACCAACGTCGGCGGCGGTATGCTCGGCGGTCTAGGCGGCCGGTTCGGCGTCGGCGGCGTTGGCAAAAAAGAGAGCAAGGCCGTCGTCGCCATCACTGCCCGCATGGTCAGCACTGATACTGCTGAAATTCTGGCAGCCACCAGCGGCAAGGGGGAATCCAAACGTTCCGGCACTTCTTTGATCGGCACGGGCGGCAGTGGCAGCGCCGCTGGTATTGGCAACGTGGACATGGCCAGTTCCAATTTCGGCCAGACCATCATTGGCGAGGCCGTCAATCAAGCCGTCGATACTCTGGGCACGGACTTGGAGCAGAACGCCCAGCGCGTCCCCACTCGCACCATAAAAGTAGAGGGCTTAGTGGCCGACGTCGCTGGCTCCTCGCTCATTCTCAATGTGGGCACCAGTGGCGGCGTCAAAGTCGGCGATAAACTGAAAGTCACTCGCACAACCCGTGAGGTCAAGGACCCTGCGACAGGAAAAGTTTTGCGCCGTATCGAAGAGACTCTCGGCGAAATCGCCATCACCGAAGCCGATGAAACCTCTGCGGTCGGCACATTCACCGGCACTGGCGCGGTCAAGGTCGGCGACTCGGTAGCCACCGCTCCGTGATTATTCTGAATCTATTGGAACGCATCTATGAACCTTAAAATCGGCGACGCCATCGGGGATTATAAAATCGTAGCGGTTCTCGGCGCAGGCGGCATGGGCCAGGTTTACAAGGTCCAGAACACGCTGTCCCACCGCATGGAAGCCATGAAGATTGTCCTGCCGAGCCTGCTGGAATCGCCCGAACAATCCGAGCGCTTTCTCCGCGAAATCCGCTTGCAGGCCAGTCTCGACCATCCCAACATCGCTACTCTGCACACCGCGCTGCGCCAGGAGGATCAAATCCTCATGGTCATGGAGTTGGTCGAGGGCACCAGCCTCCAAGCCCTGCTGGAGAAGCGTCCCCTCAGCGCCCAGGAAGCCGTCGGCTTCACTCTTCAGGCTCTGTCCGCGCTCGCCTACGCCCATGAGCACGGCATTGTCCACCGGGATATTAAACCGGCCAACATCATGCTGACCCGCGAAGGCGCCGTCAAGCTCATGGATTTCGGCATCGCCCGCCTCGTCCAGGACCGCAAGCTGACGGTCTCTGGCGCCACGATCGGTTCCCTGTTTTACATGTCCCCCGAACAAATTCTCGGCAATGCCGACATCGACCATCGCTCCGATCTTTATTCGCTCGGCGTCACCTTGTATGAATGCGTCACCGGGCAGCGCCCCTTCCAGGGCGAAAGCGATTATGTCATCCTCTCCGCCCACCTCAGTCAGGCTCCGCCTGCACCGCGCGATGTCAAGCCGGATATTCCTGAAGATTTGAACCGCGTGATTCTCAAATCGCTTGCCAAAAATCGCGACGAGCGGTACCAATCCGCGCAGGAATTCCACGACGATCTTCAAAAGTTTTCCGGGCTGTCCGACTCCGCCGTATCCCCCAAACCTCTCGGCGCATCCGACTTTCTAGCGACTCAGCCCATGCAGTCAATCATCCAGCCCGCTCCTGCCGCCGCTCAGGATTCCTCCGCCGGTCTGGAAATGGCATTCGTATTGTTCATGGACATCGTGGGCTACTCCAAGCTGCCCATGGACCTTCAGAGCAAGTACATCACGCAACTGGTGAATATTGTCAAAGATACTGCGGAGTATCGGCGCGCGGCGCAGAACGACCAGATCATTTCGTTGCCCACCGGCGACGGCATGGCGCTGGTCTTTTTCCAGAATCCCGTCGCGCCCATCCAGTGCGCAACGGAAATTTCCAGG
>MEKX01000068.1:0-1785 GCA_001767075.1 Acidobacteria bacterium RIFCSPLOWO2_12_FULL_54_10
CCGTCACCGGCAATGCTGCCGAGGGCGTCAAGTTGCTCCACATGTCCATCGCGGAATCCCTGCCAGACAATTTGATCAACTCGAATGGAGGCGCAGCGAACGCCACCTGCGACAGCTCTTCCTGGCTGATTGGCAACGTGACCGGCATTGCCACCGTCAAGTGCGCCAACACCGAGCAGACCAAGAAGAATAATTAGGCACAGTCCTCCGAGCCTTGCTAGCCACGGCCAGCGTCGCTGCTGGCCGTGAGCTTTTCCTCCGAGCTTTGGTAGCCACGGTGAGTGCTTTCCTCACCGTGGGCAGTTGCATTTGAATTTTTCCGAGCCGCGCCCGCTGTAAGTCCTGAGCTTGTCGAAGGGTCAGCAAGCGGTCAGGTTTTGGTAGCCACGGTGAGTGCTTTCCTCACCGTGGGCAGTTAAATTTGAATTTTTCCGAGCCGCGACTGGCCAGCCCCGGCATACTGGGGCCAGGGAGCGGTTGGTTTCCCCTATCCGAGCCGCGCGCGTCAGCAAGCGGTCAGGTTTTGGTAGCCACGGTCAGCGCTGTATCTCGCCGTGGGCTTTTCTTGATCCCTTAAAAGAGGAGGCCGCGGGCCCCTGGAAAGTTTCCCTTCCAGAAGTCCGCGGTTAGCGGGTTGGGTGGTGGGATAGGCAAGCAGATCAATCTCTATAACAAATCTCGTGCGGACGCTTTTTGTTTCACAGTACGCCGTGGTGTTTGACCTTCTTGTAGACGAGGCCTTTCCATTTGCTCAGCACAGCCCGTGCACAGCCAGACCATGACGACATTGCCGATGATGTGTTTCGCGCACTCGGCCACGCATTGGCACTTCCAGCAAATTTCCAGCGAAGCCACGATTTTCTGCACGTTACTTTTCATCTGTTCCCACTCGGCTGCTGTCATTCTGTCTGTCATGTTGCCCTCATCGACTGGTCAATATCTTTTTCTTTTCTCCTTCTGTCACTGTCAGATTACTGTCTGCCCTCGGTTTGCTCAATGGCGCAATAGTCACTTTCTTGACTGGGACTGATGTCCTATAGTTCAGGATTTATTGCCAGATTTGAACTATCGGTAGTGTCTCACTTTCCTTTGCAGTCCCGCAGGGACGACAGATTTTAGCCCACGGCGTAAGCCGTGGGAACTGCGTCGGGTTTATAAGAAGCCCCGGTAGGGGCGACAGAAATCACTCCTATTTACTCACTACATAACAACTGTAAAAATGGTCTAATGCGAACCATCGAACTGTATTGCCTCGTTTTAAGTTAAATTGAAGAAGGGGTATGTATGCGATTAACCGTCGTTGTAGCCGTTTCCGTTGTGCTTTGCGTCGTTCCCTTCTGGTTTGCCCGCAGCCAGCAGCCACCCGTGGTGGTCAGCCGCCAGCCGCTTGCCCAGGAACGTCATCTGCGCAATCTTCGTCAGCTTACATTTCGCGGAGAGAATGCCGAAGCCTACTTCTCTTTGGACGACCGCCAGTTGATTTTCCAGGGGCACGACGGTGAAGAAGCCTGTGACCAAATCTATATCATGGACATCGCCGGCGGCACATCGCGTCTGGCCAGCACAGGCAAGGGCCGCACCACCTGCTCATACTTTTTCCCGGCGGGTGACCGCATTCTTTACTCCTCTACACATCTTGTGAGTGACCAGTGTCCACCCAAACCCGATTACTCGCGCGGCTACGTTTGGCCGCTGGACGATTACGATATATTCACAGCCAATCCGGACGGCAGCAGTCTCCAGCAGCTTTCCTCAACCCCTGGCTATGACGCCGAAGCCACCATT
>MEKX01000068.1:1799-6699 GCA_001767075.1 Acidobacteria bacterium RIFCSPLOWO2_12_FULL_54_10
AAAGATCGTTTTCACTTCTCTCCGCGACGGTGACCTCGATATTTACACCATGGACATCGATGGCAGCAACGTGCAGCGACTCACGCAGGACATCGGCTATGACGGCGGTGCTTTCTTCTCCTACGATGGCAAGCAGATCGTCTACCGTGCCTACCACCCATCCGACCCCAAGGAAATTGACGAATATCGCTCCTTGCTGCGCGACGGCCTCATCCGCCCGACCCGCCTGGAAATTTTTGTCATGAACGCGGACGGCACCGGTAAGCGCCAGATCACCCACAACAGCGCAGCCAACTTCGCCCCTTACTTTCATCCCGACGGCAAGCGTATTATCTTTAGCAGCAATATGGCTGACCCGCGTGGCCGTAACTTCGACCTCTACATCATTAACGTTGACGGCACCGGCCAGGAACGCCTCACTTTCGACGACGGTTTCGATGGCTTCCCCATGTTCTCCTCCGACGGCAAACTGCTAGTGTTCGGCTCCAATCGCTTTCAGGCCAAGTCCGGCGACACCAATATCTTCCTCGCCGACTGGGTTGAGTAGAGCCGCGATCCGTTGCGTTTTCCCTCACAAGCCGCACTGTCCCTGTAGGAGGAATTTCCTTGCGGTGCTACTATGAATTCAGAGACATGCAGACTGTCCGCACCCGAAGCGAGGATTATGGAAGAACGGCACCGCATCGCGGTTTTTATTGATTTTGACAACATTGAAATCGGCGTCAAAAACACGCTCAGCAGAAATTTTGATGTCTCCGTTGTCCTGGAGACTCTTAAGGAACGCGGCGAAGTCCTCACCAAAATCGCTTACGCCGACTGGACCCGCCACGGTGAGATGAGCCGCACCATGAGCCAGCACGGAGTTCAAATGGTGCAGCGACACCCGGGTCCGCGCGGCGACAAAAACGGCGCCGACATCAACCTCGCTCTCGACGCCCTGGAGATGGCCCTCACCAAACCCCACATCGACGCTTTCGCCATCGTCTCCGGCGACAGTGATTTCATCTCCCTGGTCGAAAAACTCAAGCAGTACAATAAGACCGTTTACATCGTCGGCGGGCGGGCGTTCACCAGCAATATTCTCCAGAAGAATTGTCGCGAGTTCATCAGCTACGAGAGTCTCATCACGCCGGCCGTTTCAGCCGTTCGGCGCCCGGCGCAGGGACCACACCGCGGCATTCAGCGCCCGCCGGTCAGGTCGCGCCAATCCCTTCCGCTCTCGCACGTCACGCCGCTGGTTTACCGCGCACTGGAAGTGCTCAGCCGCCGCGAGGTCGTGCCGCAGCTCGGCCTTTTCAAAAGCACCATGCAGCAGCTCGATTCCTCCTTCACCGAAAGGGATTACGGAGCCTCATCCTTCCGCCACTTCGTCGAAATGTTGGAAAAAGAACACATGATCGTTTTGCACAAGGATCGCGGCCACTACATCGTTGAAATGCCACAGGCCGAGCAAACCCCTGTAGTTTCCGAGCCTGCGCTCGACAAGGAAGATTCCTTGCCCATCCTGCACAAAGCCCTGAAGGTGATCGATGAAAATGATCTCTGGGGGCAGCTTGATTTCGAGGCGGTCAAGCAATACGTTTTGCGGCTGGAGCCGGATTTCGACGAATCCCGCTATGGATTCGTTCAGTTCCCTGAATTGCTGAACTATGCTCAGGACCTGGGTCTGGTCCGTCTGGAACCGGACGCGGATTCTGTCATTCGCGTTTTGCGCGGCACTGAGTTTTCTCATGCGCGCTCGCCGGTTCGTTCCAACGCTTCATTTGCCAATATCCGTGAAACACTCCCGGGGGAAACCCGCTCGCAGCTTCCAATCGAATCTAGTGTACTTGGGTACGCACCGGATAACGCCGTGCCACTGGCCACAGCAACTACTTCCGAGACACCAGCGGATGGAGCTGTGGTGGATAATCGGAAGCCGGTCCACCCACGGCGAGTTTATCGCCGCCACCCTCGTCCCAGAACCCCGCGCCCTCGCAAACCCACTGCACCTGCGGAAAGCTAGCGCGGTTTTTTCAACATTGTACGCCTCGGAATTTATCAACTTCCGTCGCTCCGGGTGCTTAACTGTTTACCTCACCCCGCATTTTCTCCTTGGGTCCAACTGCTCTAATTCCGTATAATCGCTCTATAGCGTGAGGCTGACGTTTATGTCAGAAATGAATTTCCAATGGGGGCAAAAATGAGCCGACTACTTTCTTTCATTTTGACGATGGGTCTGCTGGCTCCGGTCGTCGCTTGGTCCGCTGACAAACAGGATGAGCGGCTGGAGGATGCCCGCGAGGTCTTTCAAGCCATCATGGACACCCCGGATAAAGGTATTCCTGCCGACTTGTTGTCCCGCAGTGTTTGTGTCGGAATCATTCCCAGCGTTAAGAAATTGGCTCTGGGCTTCGGCGGACGTCACGGTGCAGGCTACGTGATTTGCCGCACCAACAAGGGATCAGGTCCCTGGGGCTCGCCTTCGGGCTATTCCATGTCGGGAGGCAGCTTCGGTCTGCAACTCGGTTACTCCGACACCGACTTTGTGCTTCTTTTCATGAATCGCGACGGCATTGAAAAACTGCTTCAGGACAAATTCACCCTCGGCGCAGACGCCAATCTGGCTGCCGGTCCGGTTGGCCGCACGGCTTCCGCTGCCACCAACGCCCAGATGGCTGCTAAGATTCTCGCTTACTCGCGAAGCAAAGGCCTGTTCGCTGGCGTCGCCTTGGAAGGCGCTGTCCTGCGCCCCTCTGGTGACGACAACAAGGAACTCTACGGACGGGAAGTTGCCGCCAAGGATCTGCTGTTGGGCGGCACCATCAGCCCTCCCGCCGCCGCTGCGCCTCTGATTAATCTGCTGACAAAATATTCCTCTGCGCAGTCCAAAAAGCCGCTGTAAGCTTCACTCTAACGGCTCGCAACGGTTCTCGCACAATCGAACTTTTCTGCGCCCGCTTGACCTGCAATTTTCTCGCGCCTTGCCGCTATCTATGGCATTCTGACAGCCTCATGGGTTGTTTTGACATTCCATCTTTTTATCCAATGCAGTCATGACACGCTTATTGGAATATCTTGCAGGCAATTTCACCCTTTGGCTCCTTGGCCTGCTTCCCCGCTCTAAGGCTCATCACGTCGCGGGCTGGCTCTCAGGTCTTTTTTATTCGCTCACACCCCGCTTCCGGCGCATCGCCCATCAGAACCTGCGCATGGCGATGCCGGAATTGAGCGACCCATCGCGCGAAGCCATCTGCCGTGACGTATACCGCAGTTTGGGCCGCTTGCTGGCGGAATTCGCGCACTTCCCTCGCCTCACTTCTGGCAACGTGCACCAGGCTGTCTCCTACGATGGTTTGGAGCATTACGAAGCTGCCCGCTCCTGCGGTCGCGGCGTCCTGTTTCTGACCGCACACCTCGGAGCGTGGGAACTCGGAGCTTTCGCTCATGCCCTCTATGGTTATCCTATGCAGATTCTCTATCGCCCACTCGACAATTCCCGGCTCGACGCGCTGGTCAATCGCTACCGGCTTCTTTCGGGCAATAAATTGATTGATAAGCGAAACGCCGCGCGTGAGGTGCTCTCTGCTCTGGCTCGCAATGAAACCGTCGGGATTCTCGCGGATCAGAACACTTCTCATGATGAGGGTGTCTTCGTGGATTTCTTTGGCATCTCCGCATCCACCACCGCTGGCGTCGCACGCATCGCGCTGCATACAGGGGCGGTGGTTGTTCCTGCTTTTTGTGTGTGGATTGAAAAAGACCGCCGCTTTCGAATCATCTTCGACTCGCCGATTGAGCCGCCGCAATCATCCGAAAAAACGGATGCTGTCCGATCCTTTACGCAGCAGATGGCTGCTGTCATCGAGCGGTATATCCGCCGCTACCCTGACCAATGGCTGTGGATTCACCGCCGCTGGAAAACGCGCCCGCCCGGCGAGCCCCCACTTTACTCCTAGAGCTACTTCTTTAACTCACTGCCTACTGGCGCATTCACTCATCACCAACACTGAAATCTTCATGTTGATGATTCTTTGAAGGCGCGCAGTACGGCGTTGATACGCGTCTGGTATCCCGGACCCTGGCGTTTGAACCATTCCAATACGTCCGCATCCACGCGGAGCGAAATGGACGTTTTCGACCGCGCCGGTTTCAGACCCCGCCGCACGATGCCTCGAACGATATGCCGGACATCCGCCTCCGGGTGCTCGGAGGTCAGCCGGATGCCAGCGTCCTTCATCGCCCTGACGCGAGACCAGTCGGTTTTAGATGTTTTCAAAGAAGATCGCTTGTTCATGTTTCGTCGCTTTGCGGAATGAAATGATGTGCATGCGCTCGGCGGTCTCCGTGTGCACTATGGAAACCGGAATGCCCTTCAGCAACCCCAAAGTAACGTAGCGCTGCTCGCCATACTCGAACCGATCGTCCTCAAAGGTGAAGGTCACTCCCTCAAAAACCGCCGCCGCATCCACAAAATCCAGAGCGTGGGTTTTGAGATTCGCTCTCCGCTTCGCCTCGCTCCAGGTGAACCGCATGGATTATTGTATATGCAATTAGTATATTCGTCAAGACCGCTGGTGAATTTGGAAGACCAGCCTCGATGCTTGACACGGATCACTCGTCACTTATCACTGTTTTAATCCTGCCGTCACTCATCACTTACCACTCATCACTTGTCACTGCTTTAATCCCGCCTGCCAGTTCAGCACCACGGTGATGGTGGGGGAATTAGATGTATCCTCGGCGGGGATGTTCATCAGAAACCGCTGGCCGTCCGGCGAGATGTCGTACTGTTGCAGCAGGCCGGACCGGTTGGCGGTACCCTCGACCATATTTATTTTGAAAAGTTCCTGAGGCGCGCCAAACTCCAATGTATCGCCGCCTCTCACCGGCACGGCCATCAGCTTCTGATCGAAAGTGC